>JAYUIZ010000581.1:0-17777 GCA_043765595.1 Lysobacter sp.
CTGGCTGTCGAAACTGCGGCGCAGCCGGGTATCGGCCTTGTCGGCGGCCAGCACCGCCAGCATGCCTGGAATCTTGTGGTCGAACGGCAGCTCTTCCAGCGGCCAGCGGGTGCGTCCGGCCTGCCAGGCGGCCGCCAGCTGCGGCCGCATCGCCGGGGGAACTGCATCGCGGGCGAAGGCCTGCAGATCGTTGTCGCGCAGATGCCGGGTGAGCAGAGCCACGGCGTCGGTGGGCTCACTCGCGACGGTGGGTGTCACCCGTTCGCCGTCGCCGCAGCTGGCCGCAGCCAGCGCCAGCACCGCTGCCAGCAGGGCTGGCAGCGCGAAGGCGGGTCTGGAGGTGACGGGCATTTGGGCGGCGGGCATGGGGTACGGCATGGTCCCGCATCTTGGCGGGCCGGGCCGGGTCCGACAAGCGACCGGCTTCAAAAAAAAAGGAGACCCGAAGGTCTCCCAAAATTCCGGCCGGGGCCGGAGGATCACGGTTGTGGCATGGTTCCGGCGTTGCCGGATGAAAAACAGGGTACCGGCGGGCGCCTTTTAATGCAACGCTTTAAGAAAAGCTGAGCAAACCATTGATTTTATTGATCGCAAGATGCGATGCGAAGCAATTTATTGAAGCTGCCGGGAAATCGGCTCGCATGAGAATTACCCGACGTTATCCCTCCAATCGCAGACGTTTCCGTCAAGGCGCGAGATTCAGCGCCTCGCGCTTCTGCGTGCGGCGCTGTTCGCGCGGCTGGCGCCAGTCGTTGCCGAACACCGCCGGCTCCCACGAGCCGTAGGTCGGGTTGGGCAGCATCCACCAGCGCTGGCCGAACCAGGGCCGGTGCAGGTCGTACAGCGCCGCACGCGCTTCGGGAGTATTGGCGAGGATCTGGGCAAAATCGCCGAGCTGGTCACCAAACTGCATCAGCACCCGGTAGTTGCGTCCAGCGAACTGCCGGCGGCACAGCTTTTCCGAACCTTCCTGCTCGCAGTCAGCGATGAAGGTGCCCAGGCCCAGGAACACGCTGTCGTCCTTCACCGGCAGCCCAACCGCGCGCAGGTTTGCCAGCGTCGGCTCGATCAGATGCTCGGCGCGATTGGTGATGTAAAGAATGGTCACGCCCTTCGCCTGCGCCGCGCGCGCGAACTCGACCACGCCCGGCACCGGCTGCGCCTTTTCCTCGCGTACCCACGCATCCCAGGTCGCCTCGTTGTATTCCTTGCCTTCAAGCACCAGTCGCGCCTGGTACGGCGAGTTGTCCAGCACGGTTTCGTCCACGTCCATCACGATCGCCGGCGGCAGGCCGCGCGCGGCCGTCGCGCGTTCCTCGGGCACCAGTGCATCCCAGGCCGGATCCTTCAATGCGGCATCGAGTGTGCCGGTCGCGGCGCGGTACACGGTTTCGGTCGTGGCCCGGTATTCGGCCGAGCGCTGCACCCAGAGCACCGCGTTGAGATTGTCGTCCGCGGCGATGACGGCAGTAGCGGTAGCCGGTGGCGGCGCATCGGTCGGTGCCGCGACGGGGATGGTGCGGCAGGCGCTCAGCCCCACTGCGGCGGTGAACAGGGCGGTGAACAGCAGGGATCGGCGCATGGCGGCTCCACGAAAACGGAATGGGCGAAAGCAATCGCGGAAGTGTAGCCGAGGCCCGTGACAGGCCACCGTGCCGCATTCCGCCCTACAGCAGGCCGACGATCAAGCCGATCGCGAACGCGAACAACATCGCCGCGACCCCCCGCTGCAGGCCGCGCAGCGTGGTTTTGTGCAGCAAACGATTGCCCAGCCATGCACCGGCGAACGCGGCCAGCACCGCGCAGGCCAGTAGACGATGGTCGAACGTGCCGTCGAGCGTGCCGAACACCGCCAGCAGCGTGCCCGCGTACACCGCCAGCCGCGACACGTCGATGACGCAGGCGATGGCCGCGCCGGTGGCGACGAATGCCTGCTTGTCCAGACCGCTGCGCGCCAGGAACGCGCTGCGCAGCGCGCCCTGCATGCCAGCGAGGCCACCGAAGAAGCCGCTAAGCGCGCCACCGAGCGGCTGCCAGCGCGTATCGAATTCCAGATCGCGCAGTTTCGGCACCAGTTCGATCATCGCGAACAGCAGTAGCAACACCCCGATGACCAGCTTCAGCGGCAGGATCTCGAAGCGATGGCCGAATGCGGTGTAGGCGTGCAGCGCCGGCAGCGTGCCCAGCGCCGACAGCAGCCATGCGCCGAGCAGTGCCGCCAGCACCGCGGGCAGGCCGAAGCGCAGCAGCACGCCGCGGTCGATGTGTTTGCGCAATAGCGCGAGCTTGAACAGGCCGTTGAGCAGATGCACCACCGCGGTCATCGCGATGGCGTGCTCCAGCGGCATGAACAACGCGAACGCCGGCAGCAGCAGGGTGCCCAGCCCGAACCCGGAGAAGAACGTCAGCCCCGACGCCAGCAGCGCGACGATGCAGATGATCAGGATGTCCATTCAGTGGTTCATCCGGTACACGTGTTCAGCCTTCCAGCATGGCTTTGATCGCGGCGAAGCCCGCACTGGCGCGTTCCTGCTTGCGCGTCGCGTCGACCACCGGATCGGCGCCGTCGCGCTGGATCTCGTCATCCGGCAGCTCGTCGAGGAAACGGCTGGGGGACAATCTCAATTTCGTGCCCCAACGCTGCGCTTCGCGCGAATGGGACAGCCACAGCTGTTCCTTCGCGCGGGTGATGCCGACGTACAGCAGGCGGCGCTCCTCATCGAGTCGACCTTCTTCCAGACTGGCCTCGTGCGGCAGCGTGCCGTCTTCCAGGCCGATGATGAAGACGTAGCGGAATTCCAGACCTTTCGCGCCGTGCAGGCTCATCAGTCGCACCTGATTGCCCGGGTCGCTCTTGTCGGCGTGGCTGAGCAGCGCCAGCGATGCGGCGAGTTCGCCGGGGCCGCCGCCCCGCGCGCTGTCGAACCAGTCGCCCAGTTCGTCCAGATTGCCGCGGCGGATCGCGAACATCTGGTCGGTCTTGCACTGCGCGCGCAGCGCCGCGAGCAGGCCGGAGCGGTCGTTGAGCTTGCGCACCAGTTCGGCCGGGGTGAGCGTGCGCGCGTCGTTGCGCAGGTCGCGCACGATATCGACGAAGCCGCTCAGCGCGTTGGCTGCACGCGGCTGCAACTGTTTGAGGATGCCCATCGATTCCGCCGCACGCGACATCGGCAAACCCGCCTGCTGCGCCAGTTCGGCCAGATTCGCCAGCGTGGTCGCGCCGACTTCGCGCCTGGGCGACTGCACCGCGCGCAGGAACGCCGCGTCGTCCTCGGGATTGGCGATCAGCCGCAGCCAAGACAGCGCGTCCTTCACTTCGCCGCGATCCAGGAACGCAGTGCCGCCGCTGAGGTGATACGGAACGCGCAGCAGCTGCATCGCTTTTTCCAGCGGCCGTGACTGATGATTGCCGCGGAAAAGGATGCAGAACTCGTGCCACTCGGCCTTTTTCGTACTGTTAAGGAACTGTATTTCCGCGGCGATGCGTTCGGCTTCGTGCTCGCCGTCGCGGCATTCGAGGATGCGGATGCGCTCGCCGTCGGCCTGCTGGCTCCAGAGTTTTTTCAAGTGTTCGTGGGGATTGTTGGCGATCAGCGCGTTCGCCGCGCGCAGTACGCGATTGCTGCAGCGATAGTTCTGCTCCAGCTTGACGATCCGCAGCGCCGGGTAATCCTGGCCGAGCTGCGACAGATTCTCGGGATTCGCGCCGCGCCAGGCGTAGATACTCTGGTCGTCGTCGCCCACACAGGTGAAATTGCCTTTTTCGCCGGCCAAGGCCTTCAGCAGCCGGTACTGCGCGTCGTTGGTGTCCTGGCACTCGTCCACCAGCAGATAGCCGATGCGCTCGCGCCAGCCCAGCACGCAGTCGGCGTCGCTTTCCAGCAGCTGCACCGGCAGCCGGATCAGGTCGTCGAAATCCACCGCGTTGAAAGTGGTCAGGCGCTTCTGGTACTTGGCGTACAGCGCCGCGGCCTCGCGCTCGCGCGGGCTCTGCGCGGCGTCGAGCGCCTGTTCGGGCGACAACCCGCCGTTCTTGGCGCGCGAGATCAGTCCCTGCATCGCCTGGATCGCATCGCCCTTGGCGCCGGGCATCAGATCCTTGACCTGACCCGTGGAATCGTCGCTGTCGAACACCGAGAACCCGCGCTTCAGCCCGATTTTCGCGTGTTCGATCTGCAGGATCTTCAGGCCCAGCGCGTGGAAAGTGCAGATGGTCAGGCCTTCGGCACCATCGCCGCGGATGCGCTTGGCGACGCGCTCGCGCATTTCCTTCGCTGATTTGTTGGTGAAGGTGATCGCGGCGATGCGCTTGGCCGGGTAATGCTTCGCCTGGATCAGGTGCGCGATTTTCTCCACGATCACCCGGGTCTTGCCGCTGCCGGCGCCGGCCAGCACCAGCATCGGGCCATCGGCGTGCAGCACCGCTTCGCGTTGTGGGGGGTTGAGACCGTGCATGCAGAAAGTGGTAGTGACCGATGACCGATAGGTCATCAGTTTACCTGTGTCGGTGCGACGATTCGGCTACCGTGTGCATCCTTGAATGGACACACTTCCGAGACGTCGCCGTGGACCTGCCCCATCGCCTTGCTGCTAGTTGTCTGATTGCCCTGATCGCCGCCGTTTCCACGATATCTGCGGCCGAGTCGGTGGTGCCGCCGGACCCGGTCGAAGACCCGCTCTTGATTACCACGGGATTCCTGGAGCACCACCAGGATCTGAAGTACCGTTTGCTGGGCCTTGAGGCCTATAAACAAAAGCGCTTCGCCAATGCATTGCAGTATTTTCGTCGCGCGAGTTTCTTCGCCGACAAGCCATCGCAGGGCATGGTCGCGGAGATGTACTGGAACGGCGAAGGCGCTCCGCGCGATCCTGTACTGGCCTATGCGTGGATGGATCTCGCCGCCGAACGCGGTTATCTGGGCTTCGTCGGTCTGCGTGAGCGTTATTGGAACGCGCTGAGCGAAGCCGAGCGCGCTCGGGCAATCGAAGAAGGGCAGGCCGTTTACGCGCGCTTCGGCGATGCGGCCGCCAAGCCGCGCTACGAACATCAACTGCGTATCGGCAAGCGCGAGATGACCGGCAGCCGCACCGGCTTCAATCGCGGCGTGCAGATCCAGGTGCCGGGTCCGGAAGGTTCGCAGACGATCGACGGTTCCAAGTTTTACGACGAACGCTATTGGGATGCGAAGAAATACTGGGCCTGGCAGGACAAGCTGTGGATGAAGCCGCGCATCGGCAAGGTCACCATTGGCGAGATCGAAGAGACCGGCAAGCCATCGCGGATTCCCGAAACCGCGCCGCAGGTCGATGCGACCGCGCCCGAAGTACCAGCACCCGCGGTCCCCGGCTCCGGTCGCTGAGCCGACGCGCAAGCCGCCACCCCGTCGCAAGCAGGCGCGCTGCAAACCAGACCGCTGCAAACCAGCCTCCCAGTCACATTTCCCGCTACGCCGCCATCTCGATGATGCCCCCCACGCTTCAGGAGATTCCGCATGAAACGCTTCGCCCCACATCTGCTCGCCATCGGTTGCATGCTGTCGATGGCGGTCAACGCCGCCCCTGCCGTCGATCCTCTGCCCGCCGAACAGGCGGTCACCGTCGACACTGACGCGTTCGCGGTCGCCAACTTCGACGCGCTGGTGAAGATGGCGGTCAATCATCCCAACGAACTCAATCGCATCTACGCCAACAAGGCCGCGGCGTCCGGCAACTGGCGCGACGCTGCCAAGTCCTTTCGCATCGCATCGCGCTATGCCGACAAGTATTCGCAGCATCGTCTGAGCTTGCTGTACTGGCACGGCGTGGGCGTGACTGCCGACCGCGTCGAAGCGTATATCTGGGCCGATCTGGCCGCCGAGCGCGGTTATCCGGAGTTTCTCGCCATTCGCGAAAAGATGTGGCGCGAACTCACCCCGCAGCAGCAGGCGGACGTGCCGAAGCGCGGCCGCGGGATCGTCGACGAATACGCCGACGCCGTCGCCAAACCGCGCTTCGAGCGCGCGCTCGCGCAGGGCAAGCGGCAGATGACAGGTTCGCGTACCGGCTTCGATGCCGGCGTGCTCATTTCCACCGTGGGTCCGGGCAACCAGCTGTTCGGCTCGATCGGCGGCGTCGGTCTGAAGGGTCTGTACGATGCCTCGCGGACCGATCCGCAGAAGTACTGGGCGTTCGAAGACAAGGTCTGGAAGGAAGGCCTGGTAAAGGTGGGCGAAATCGAGGACGCGGCGGACACCCGGCAAGCCCCGTGAGATGCCGCCAGGGCAGGCGCCGCTTCCGCGCTGCCACCCATTAAACTAGGCCCCATGGCCAAGCTCTATTTCTACTATTCGGCGATGAACGCCGGAAAGACCACGACCCTGCTGCAGTCCGCGCACAACTATCGCGAACGCGGCATGCGGGTGCTGATCTTCACGCCGAAACTGGACTTCCGCGCCGGCTCCGGCACGGTCGCCTCGCGGATCGGCCTGAGCGCCGAAGGCCAGGCGTTCGAGCGCGATGACGATCTGGAGATCTGGGCGCGCAACGACATCGCCAAGCACGGCAAGCTCGACTGCGTGCTGGTGGACGAGGCCCAGTTCCTCACCCGCGCGCAGGTGTGGCAGCTGAGCGAGATCGTCGATCAGCTGCGCATTCCGGTGCTGTGCTACGGCCTGCGCACCGATTTCCGCGGCGAGCTGTTCGAGGGCAGTCAGTCCCTGCTGGCCTGGGCCGACGAACTGACCGAGATCAAGACCATCTGCCACAGCGGGAAGAAGGCGACGATGACCGTGCGCGTGGACGAACAGGGCCACGCGCTGCAGGACGGCCCGCAGGTCGAGATCGGCGGCAATGATCGCTATATCTCGGTCAGCCGCGCCGAGTACAAGAAAGTGATGCGCGGCGAAGGCCGCATCGACCCGCTGCAGCAGCCTTTGCCGCTGTCGTAACGCCGCTGCCTATTGATCCGGCTCGAATATGTTTGAATTCGATGGACCTGCTTTCGTAGGAGGGGCTTCAGCTCCGAGCATGTTGTTTATAGAGGTTTCGTGTGAAGATCGGGCCTGAAGGCCCTCCTACAAACAGTCAATCTACAAACAGTCAATCTACGAGCGGTCAGCCCGGTGAAATCGCCGGAAAATCCTCGCGCTTTTCGTAGAACCCGTTGATGTCGATGCCCGACATAGTCTCGCCCGCGGCCACCGCCACCGACGCCGGCATCTCCGGACACGGCGCGCGGATGCACTGCACCGGCTGCACATGTCCGCCGATGCGCTGCGGCCCTTCGTTGGCCGCAGCGATCACGATGTAGTCGTCCGGCGGCAGGCCGTCGATCCGATACGTATGCTGGCCCGGGCGGGTGTCGATGCAGGTTTTTTTTGCCTCGGTGGGCGCGCCGCTGCCGATGGCGCAGATGCGCAGCGCGGGCACGACGTGCGCCGGATGCTGGATGCGGCCTTCGATCGCACCGCTCTTGCCGGCCGTTGCCGGCGTTGCGCCGGTCGGCGCTTCTTCGGAATGGGCCTGCGAACGCGCGCAGCCGCTCGCGGTCGGCAGCGATGCGGCCATGGCGAGTGATATCAGTAACGGTCGGATCGGCGTCATGCGGTTCTCCTGGATCTGTCAGCGGCAGCGGCCGCGTTCCCGTTCAAAAGTGCGTGCGATGGCGCCGCCTTCGGGCAGCGCGGCTTCGATGTCCTCGGCGATATCGTCCAGCCTCTGCGGCCCGTCGCCGAACCCGGGTTGGCGGCAGCGTTGCACAGCAATGGCGGCCGACGCCAGCCATGCGACCTTGCGCAGCTCCGGGTCTGATCTCGGCAGCGCGGCCAGTTGCTCCAGTTGCTCCAGCGCCTCAAGGTCTGGCGGCTCGCTGCGCTGCAGATCGAACAAGGCCAGCGACAGTTCGGCGCGGCGGGTGTGCGGATGCGAAGGACCGTAACCCTTGCCGGCGCGGGTCAGTTCAACCGCGGCGGCGAGGCGTGTGCGCGCCTCGGCATCCATGCCCAGCGCAGCCTGCACTTCGCCGATCATGCGCTCGGTGTCGCCGACCAGTCCGTGCTGCTTGCCGACGCTGGCGATACGCAGACGCTCCACCTCCAGCAGCAGCGGCAGCGCGGCGCGGTCGCGGCCGGCGTCGTGCAGCACCATGGCCTTGTTGAACAGCACGCCCTGATAGAGCGCGGACGTCTGATCCCTGCGCAGCACCGCCAGCGCGCGGTCGAGATGGCGCAGCGCGATGTCGAAATTGCCGAGTTCCCAGGCCACGATGCCCAGGCTGTTGTCGTCCCGCGCCACATCCACGTGCTGGCGGCCTAAGCGCGCGACCAGCCAGGGCTGGCTGGCGCGGTAGGCTTCCCCGGCTTCGCGAAACCGCCCCAGGTCGACATGGATCGCGGCCAATTGGCGCCGCGCGTCAACGCTCGATGGATGCTGGTCGCCGTAGCGGTTCAGGGCGAGGCTCAGGGCATCGTGGCAGTCGCGTTCGGCGAGGACCAGTTGCCCGGCGCCGCGCTCCAGATCGCACAGGCGCTGCAGCAGGCCGATCGCCAGCGGGTGGCGGTTGCCGGCGCTGGCCTTGAGCTGCGCCAGCGCGTTGCGGAAGCCCAGCAGTGCGGCTTCGGTGTTGCCGGCGTCGCGTTCCAGATCGGCCAGGTCGGCGAGGTTCTCGACCACGCCGGCGGTGTCGTCCAGTGCATTGCGCCGCACTTCCAGCGAGCGCTGGTAGAGCAGTCGCGCCGTACTCGGATTGCCCTCGTCGCGCTGGCAGCGGCCCAATTCGGAATAGAAGTCGGCCGCCTGCACCGGCAGCTGGCGCTGGTGACTGCGCGCATCCGCCTCCAGCGGCTGCATCCGGGCCACGCAGACGGCCGGGCGGCCCAGCAGGCGCATGGTGCGGCCGTAATCGGTGGCCGATGCCAGCCGCAGGCTGTGCGGCGGATCGGTGAGGCCATCGATGATCGCGCTTTGGGTTAGCAGCAGGCGCTCGGCTTCGCGGTAATCGCCCAGGCCCAGGCGCAGCCGCGCGATCACCCCGAACAGCTCCGCGCGGTCCAGCGGTTCGCGCGCGAGTTCCTGGTTGCCGCGCTGCTCGCCGGCTTCCAGCAGTTTGCGCACGTCCAGCGGCCCAGGCTTGCCGTCGCTGTCGCCACCGCCGGCCTGCTCGAACAGATTGGTCACGAAGCGCTGCAACGCCTGCGCGCGGCTGGCTTCGCGCACCGCCTGCCGCGCCTGCCAGGTCACCAGCACCAGCGCGGAGGTCAGCATCGCCAGCATCAGCGCGGTGGTCGCCAGCGCCCAGCGGTGGCGCTGCACGAACTTGTGGGTGCGGTAGGCCATGCTCTGCGGCCGCGCCAGCACCGGCTTGCCTTCCAGATAGCGATGCAGATCCAGCGCCATTGCCTCCACCGACGGATAGCGGTGTTCCGGGCGCTTGGACAGCGCCTTCAGCGCGATGTTGTCGAGGTCGCCAGAGATTTCCTTCGCGCGTCGGCGCAGTGCGAGCGTGCGCGACGGGTCGCTGTCGGCTTCGCGCAGCAGGTTGGCCGACGGCTTCTGCGGGTCGGCGATCAGGATCGCCTCTTCCCACTCGGCGTCGCTTTGTCGCTTCAGTCTGTACGGCTTGGTCTCCGCCAGCAGTTCGTACAGCACCACGCCCAGCGAATACACGTCGGTCATCGTGGTGACCGGCTCGCCGCGGATCTGCTCCGGCGCGGCGTAGTGCAGGGTGAAGGCCCGCACCTCGGTGCGGGTGTTGTCGCGGCCCGGCTCCGAGCCGTCCAGCAGTTTGGCGATGCCGAAATCCAGCAGCCGCACTTCGTCCAGCGGCGTGACCATGATGTTCGACGGCTTCAGGTCGCGATGCACGATCAGGTTCGCGTGCGCGTGGCTGACCGCTTCGCAGACCTGCAGGATGAGTTTCAGCCGCGCTTCGACGTTCAGATCGCGGCTGCGGCACCAGTCGGTGATCGGTTCGCCTTCGACGTATTCCAGCGCGAGGTAGGGCTGGTTGTCGGTGCTGATGCCGGCGTCGAGCAGCCGCGCGATGTGCGGGTGGCCCAGGCGGGCCAGGATCTGGCGCTCGCGGGTGAAACGCTGGCGCAGGTTGGGGTCGGCCAGACCGGGGCGCAGCAGCTTCAGCGCAACCCTGCGCTGGTACAGACCATCGGCGCGCCGCGCCAGCCACACCTGGCCCATGCCGCCTTCGCCCAGCATGCGGTCGAGCTTGTACGGGCCGATCATCGTGTCGGGTTTCGCCATCGGCGGCGGCGTTACCAGAGGCTCAGACAGAAAATCCTCGTTGCCGTCCTCCAGCGTCATCAACGCCTGTAGCTCATCGGCCAGCGCCGGGTCTTCCTCGCGCAGCGTCTCCAGCCGCGCCTTGCGGCCTTCGGTATCGAGTTCGAGCAGCGCGTCGAGCAGCGGCGACAGTCGCTGCCAGCGTTCGGCATCCATCGGTCGGCGGCATGGTCTGGAGCGGGAAGATCATGGTCGCACGCAGCGCGCACGACCGCATGCGCTTTGGATCGAATGCGCTTTACGTCAGGCGCTTTACGTCGGGCCGCTTGACGTCGGGCCGTTCAGCGCTGGCCGTTCTCGTCGCCCAGCGAGGCCAGCAGGAACAGCCGCGCCTTCTGCCAGTCGCGGCGGATGCTGCGCTCGGAGCGCTTCAGCAGTTCGGCGATTTCCTGTTCCGACAGCCCGGCGAAATAACGCAGCTCGACCACCTGGGCCAGCTTCACGTCCACCGCAGCCAGCTTGTTCAATGCGGTGTCCAGCCCCAGCATGTCCTCGTCCAGGCGCAGGCCGCCTTCGATATCCTCAGGCAGCTCGGTCACGCGGTGCAGGTCGCCGCCGCGCTTCTGCGCCAGACGCTGGCGGGCGTAATCCACCACCACGCTGCGCATCGCCGAAGCGGCATAGGCGAAGAAATGTGCGCGGTCGTCGAACTGCACTTCGCGGCGGCCGATGAGTTTCAGGTACGCCTCGTGCACAAGCGCGGTGGCATCCAGCGTCTGCCCGTACTGCCCGGCCAACTGACGCCGCGCCATCGCGTGCAGCTCGTGGTACAGCGTGCCGAGCACGCGGTCCAGGGCAGCGCGGTCGCCGTCGCGGGCAGCATCGAGCCACTGGGTAATCTCGGCGTGTTCGCGTTCGCTCATGGACAGGCTCGTGGCCCCGACGTTCGGTGGCCGACTATACCGCAGCCCCGGCCGCCCCCGTCATCGCTGGCAATGCCCGCACCAGACCGTGGTCCGCTGCGCCAGCAGCGCCTGCTTCAACGGCCGCCCACAGCGCGGGCAGGGCTCACCGCCGCGGCCGTAGGCCGACAGCTCCTGCTCGAAATAACCCGGCGCGCCGTCCGGGCTGATGAAATCGCGCAGCGTGGTGCCGCCGCGGGCGATCGCGTAAGTGAGGATGCGGCGGATCTCCGTCGCGATCGCCTCGTAGCGTTCCCGCGACACCTTGCCCGCCGCGCGCAGTGGCGACACGCCCGCCGCGAACAGCGCTTCAGCCGCATAGATATTGCCCACGCCCACCACGATCTTCTGATCCATCAGGAATGCCTTCACCGGCACCTTGCGCCCGCGGCTGCGCTGGAACAGCAGCTCGCCGCTGAAGTCGTCCGACAGCGGCTCCGGGCCCAGCCCACGAAGAAGCTCGTGGGTTTCACCCGGCGGCTGCCACAGCAGACAGCCGAACCTGCGTGGATCGTTGAAGCGCAGCACGCACCGCGCCGCGCTTTCGCTTTCGATCACCACATCCACATGATCATGCGCCCGCACCGGCGTATCCGCCGGCAACACCCGCAGACTCCCCGACATCCCCAGATGCCACAGCGCCGAACCCGCCGCCGTGTCCATCAGCAGATACTTCGCGCGCCGCCGGATCGACAGGAGCGTCTGCGACGGCAACAGCGTTTCGATCTCATGCGCAATCGGCCAACGCAGATCCGGCCGACGCAGCGTCACCCCGACCACGCGACGGCCTTCCAGATGCGGCGCCAGGCCGCGGCGCGTGGTTTCGACTTCGGGGAGTTCGGGCATGGGGGCTGGGAATGATTGGCGAAGTGCCGCTGTATTCCGTCGAGGGGCGGACGTCAGATTGTAGCCTTGGGAGAACAGGCGTAGATTCCATGAATTCTTTGCGCATCACCAAACAGGCTATATGCATACGTCCAGAATCTTCGATCCCAAATCACCTTCCGTGGTGTCCCGGTCTTTGGCGGCCCTTTTGATGTTGGGTTTGGGTTTTGCGGGGATGACGTTTTCTGGAGAGGCGGTGGCGGGGCGAAGTTGTACGTCGAATGTGATGTACTGGACTGCGAGCCAAGGGGGTCAAGTCTTTGAGACTTGGAGAACGGGAGGAGTAACATGCTCCGGAATTGAGCTGGGCAGCTTCAACCACCAACTGGACGGCGGTGGCGCAGGCGGTGGTGGCGTAGGCGGCGGATTCAAGGGCAATCGGGGAGCCTCCGTTGCCGGTAACAAGGACACCCCCTGTGGCAATCCCATCATCGCTTCTACCGGCAACAAGATTGAACCGGAAACAGATTTCGTCGGCACGGGGGAAGCCGCTCTTTTTCTGCATCGCGAGTACAACAAATACTGGGATGGCGTCGGTCTGTTCGGCAAGCAGTGGATCAGCAATTTCGACTACAAGCTGAGTTTCGGTGCCGCCGAGGTCAATGCCTGTTACCCTCGGCCCGGCGGCGGCGCCTGCGGAATCGGTACCAATACCGTCATCTACGCTCATAGGCCGGACGCGCGCACGATCAAGTTCGTCAAGAACGCGACCGACGGCATCTTCTACGAAGACAAGGCCAATCCGGTCGCGAAAATCGTACAGCAGGCCGATGGCAGCTTCGTGTTTTACGGCGAGGATAACGATGTCGAAAAGTATTCTTCGGCAGGCTATGTCGCGGAAGTCAAAAGCGAAACCGGTGTGGGCTGGACTTATGCCTACAACGGCACTGATCCGGTCCGGGTCACGCATACCTCAGGGCGTTACATCGATTTCGTCTGGGCCAGTGGCCAACTGACTTCGGTGCGCGACCTGGACGGCAACTATTATGGCTACGCCTATCTCGCCAACCGTTTCGGCAGCGGTCTGCATCTGCTTTCGGCTGCATCGAAGCCGGGCACGCCAGCCACGGCCATCGCCTATCACTATGAGGACACGCGTTTTCCTGGCGCCCTTACCGGCAAGAGCATCGGCGGAGTACGTTATTCCTATTTCACCTACAGCTTCGGTGGTAGGGCTACGTCCAGTGAGCACGGCAGCGGGCGCGATCGTTACAGTTTCAATTATCTGGGCACTGGCGATCCGAATGAAACCGCGGCGGATGTCACCAATCCGCTTGGCCTCACCACTTCGTTTTCCTTCACCAATGGTCGGGAACAGGCGTCCAACCGGCTGGGTGCGCAGCACTGCCCTGCGGCGTCACGTTACAAGACGCTGGACGCCAACGGCAATGAAGACCTCGTGCAGGACTTCAACAACAACGTCACCGACTACGATTACAACACGAAGGGTCAGCTGGTGCGGAAGGTCGAGGCATCCGGTACCGCGCAGGCCCGCATCACGGATTACATCTGGGACGGCACACGCAACCGTCTTGTCAGTGTGACGGTCGTCGGTGAGAAACGCACAGAATTCACCTATACAGCCGACAATCGCCCGGCCGCGATCACCGAAACCAACCTGTCCGCTAACGGCGTCGCAAATCAATCGCGTACGGTTTCGTATACATATGCGAAGCACGCCAATGGCATGTTGGCAACCGTGGCCGTGGATGGGCCGATCGCGGGCACCGGTGATGTCCTTGTGACCAGCTACAACGAGTATGGTGACCTGGTGTCCGTGACCAACAGCCTTGGCCATGCGACGACGCACTCCAACCACAATGGCCTCGGTCAGCCGAACCGCATCACTGGCGCCAACGGCGAGATCACCGATTTCATCTACGACGCGCAAGGTCGGGCGACCACCGTGCGGCGGTGGATCGCCGGTGTCGCTGCGGATACGGTGAATGCCTACAACGCACAAGGTTTGCTGGAATCGGTGACGCAAGCCGATGGTGCCGTCACCCACTACGAATATGATTCCGCCCGTCGCCTCACCCGCACTTGGCGTATCGCCAACGGCACGGTGGCCGGCGGCGCCAGCAAAGAGGATCAACTTTATATCTACGACCCGATGGGGAATATCACCCGCATCGAAAGTCGCAAGCTGGTTGGCCATTTCGAAACCCAGTGCAAACGCTGGATGACGATCGAGGGCGTGCCGGAGTGCACGGAGGAAGAGCAGGTCTGGGTCGAGGTACCCACGATCACGCAAACCGCTTCCGTGGACTACGATGAGTTGGGCCGGGTGCGCGCAAGACGCGGCAACCATGGTCAGAACGTTCGCTACACCTACGACAGCAACAGCAACCTCAAGACGGTCACCGATTCGTCGAATAGGGTCACCACCATGACCTACGACGCGCTGGACCGTCTGCAGACCTCGATCGATCCGCTCACTGCACTGACCCGGTTCGAATACGATGCCGGCGACCGCATCAGCAAGATCATAGACCCGCGCAATCTCAATACCACCTATGTCTACGACGGCTTCGGCCAACTGTGGGCGCAGAACAACCCCGACACCGGCAGCAGCACCTTCCAATACAACGCAGCCGGGCAGCAGACACTGGCGGTGCGCAATGATGGCAGCGCCTTGGGTTTTACCTACGACGATCTTGGGCGCCCCACCTATGCGGGCAACGCAGACTGGGCGCGCTTCTATTCCTACGACTGGTGCCAGAACGGTAAAGGCCAGCTCTGCGGCATTTCGGTGAACGATACCCAGCAGGTGTTGAACTGGACCAATTTCGGCTACAGCCCGGAAGGTCAGCTGACGGTTCGCCGCGACAGCGTAGCCGGCTCCGACGATTGGTCGGGTTACGCCTACGACAACATGGGCCGTCTCACTGGCATCAGCTACCCCGGCGGCGTGGCCGCGGGCTACGGGTACAGCAGCGGCAAACTCACCACCATGACCGCGACCGTCAACGGCGCGACCCAGGTTGTGGCCGGTTCGATCAATTACCAGCCATTCGCGGGCATCAGCAACTGGACCTTCGGCAACGATGTAGCGCGCACCTATGCCTACGATCTGGACGGTCGCGTCACCGGCATCTGGGCGGGCACATCGGCCAGCAACCCAATTCAGGGCCTGTTTTATGCCTACAACGCCAATGATGAGATCACTGGCATCAGCATCAGCAACGGTATCGATACCAGTCTGAGCCAGACCTATGGCTACGACGAATTGAGCCGTTTGACGTCACAAGTGCATCCGGGCAACACGATGGCGCTGACCTATGATGGCGTGGGGAATCGAACGACCCGCACGGACAATGGGGTGGGGACGAGCTATGGTTATCCCTCAACCAATCATCGCCTGACGACCGCAACGACTAGCGGCAACACGCGCTGGTTCAACACCAATGCCGTCGGTAACATCGATGCATGGCACGACGCAACTGGCGCGCACAACGCGATGAGCTACGACGCCTATCTGCGTCCCAAGAGCCATACAAAGAACAGCATGACCACGGACTACCGCTTCAATGCGCTGGATCAGCGCGTGATGAAGTCTGCGGCTGGAGGTGGTGTCAGTTGGCGCTATATATACGCCGATCAAAATAAGATGCTGGCGGAGAGGTACGTTAATTCAGCAAACGGAACAAGCCAGTGGACCAGCTATCTATGGTTGGGCGGGCAGCCGGTAGGTCTGGTCAAGGGCAACACCCTGTACTGGGTGCATGCCGATCATCTAGGCCGCCCGGAAGGCGTGACGAATGCGGCGAAACAGGTCGTGTGGCGCGCGGCGAATCAGGCGTTTGAGCGCAGTGTTGCCGTCGACAATATCGGCGGGTACAACCTTGGCTTCCCGGGTCAGTATTACGACGCCGAATCGAACCTCTGGCAGAACGGATTCCGTGATTATGAGCCGACGATCGGGCGCTATCTGCAGAGCGATCCCACAGGCTTAATTGGTGGGATTAGTACATATAGTTACGTCGGTGCTTCACCGTTGATGTATGTCGATCCTTCGGGTTTAGGGAGATTCGGAATCAGGCCGTTAGGGGATGGAAATGCGCGCCTGACTCGTAATGAAGCGACGGCCGCTCGTACAAGCACCAGCAATATGCGTAGGGTTCATGAGCAATTTTGGTATGACGATGTGCCTACCGACAACGTCGGATTTTTTTCTGGAGATGGTACTGGAAACGGGCTGCAACTTTGTGGGGAGACTGGTGAAGTAAGAAGCGATACCGGTCATGCGCGCGGGCAGTACACTTTGGTAGGGCAAGAATTTGATGACGATATGATGAGAGAAGCCGCCAACAATATCAGGCCGGAATGGGATAGGGCGTCATATTGCCTTGCCGGCAAAAATTGTCAGCATTTTGCGGACGCACTCAGACGAGAATATCAACGACTGTCCCTCAGGCCAAGGAGGTGAATGATGAAAGTGTCCAAAATTTTTATGGTGATCGGACTTTTGTTGATAGCACCGTTGGCGCTGTCTGTCTTACAAAATTTCGACCCTGAGCGTGGCGCTCTGTGGCTCATGCTCTATCAATTATATTATTTACCGTTTTCGACAATACTTGGGGAGGATTTTTTTGTTCCCGACAGAGATTTGGGTTTTGTCGTGACCATCGCCGGACAATTTTTTGTTGCCATTGCATATTGTTTTATAGTGCTTGCAGGGGTGTGGATCGTCTGGAAATTCCAGAATAAAAGTCGCAGTTTAAACAGTGCGTAAAATCCTTGTGTGCTGGTCGGCGAGTAGGGTGGAGTAAGCGCAGCGAAACTCTACCGTTGAATCGAGGCATATGCATCCGTCTATTTGCGCGTAAGCGTCGACTCCGCTTGGTACGCATCGCGTTTGCTGCTCGCGATAGTGGAGTTCCGCTGCGCTTATTCCGCTCTATGGCCGGGCCGTTCTTCAAATCCATCCATACCTCACCATATGGAAAAAGATCGGCGCGGCGAACACCACCGAATCCACCCGGTCCAGAATCCCACCGTGGCCTTCGATCATGCTGCCCCAGTCTTTCACGCCGCGGTCGCGCTTGATCGCGGACATCACCAGGCCGCCGAAGAAGCCCATCAGGCAGATGACCAGCGCGACCAGCGCGGCTTCCAGCGCGGTGAACGGGGTAATGCTGTGCAGCGCGGCACCGAGCACGGTGGCGCTGACGACGCCGCCGATCAGGCCTTCCCAGGTTTTCGACGGCGACAGCTCGGGCGCGACCTTGTGCCTGCCCAGCAACTTGCCCCAGATGTACTGCAGCACGTCGCTGCCCTGCACCACCAGCACGAGGAAGGCGATCAGCAGCAGGTTGCGGCCTTCGTAGCCGGGAATGTTCAAGGTCATGATCGCCGGCACGTGCGACAGGCAGAACACGCAGATCATCAGCCCCCACTGCACTTTCGAGGCGCGTTCGAGGAAACGCGTGGTGTCGGCGCCCAGCGCGGCGAAGATCGGCAGCAGCAGGAAGGCGTAGACCGGGATGAAGATCGAATACAGCCCGTACCAGTCGATCCAGATCAGCGCGTACTGCACCGGCAGCGCGATGAAGAAGGCCAGCAGCAGCACCAGATGATCGCCGCGGCGCGTGTAGCACAGGGTGATGTATTCGCGCAGCGCGAAGAACGACAGCAGCGCGAACAGCACGATCACGCCGCTCTTGTCGAACCAGAATGCGGCCGCCAACACGCCGACCATCCACCACCAGGCGCGGA
>JAYUIZ010000582.1:0-4896 GCA_043765595.1 Lysobacter sp.
CAGCGCATCGTTGATTGTCGACAGTTTGGTCGCACGCCCGCTGCGGGGATCCAAGCGCACCAACGTCGGCGGCTCGATGAAACGCTCACGCAGCGCCAACAACGCGCCGCTGTCGGATACCGCCAGCGCACTGAACGAGGCATCGACGGTCACTTTCCGCGGCGCGCCTTCCAGCGGAAGTTCGTATACGCGCACCGTACCGGCATCGTCGATCGCACCGTACAGCCGACGACTGTCGCGTGACCAGACCAGCCCGGCGGCGCTGCGGTCCCACTCGGCGAACAGTTCGCGGGTGCTGTCGCTGCGACGGTCGCGCAGCATCAACCGGCCCTTGTCGGCATAGAACCCGCGGATGCGCTGCTGCACGAAACTCAGATAACGCCCATCCGGGCTGTACAGCGGCGCACTGTCGGCGGCCGGATTGTCGGCGGTGAGATTGCGCGCCGCCTTGCCGCCGCTGCCGTCCGCCGCGATGGCAACGGTGAAGACATCGTTGTTGCTGTTGTTGATCGCAGCATCGGAATCGGCGATGAAGGCCAGCTCTTTGCCGTCCGGCGAGATCGCAAAATGGCCATCGGTGCCCTGCACCGCGCCGCGCGGCAGCTGCATGCCCGAAGGCTGCGTCAGTGCGCGCACCGTTGGCAGATCGGAGCTGTCAGCGGCAGTATCAAACGCCACCGAGAACACATGGAATTGACGTTCATCAAGATATTGGTCCCACGCCGACACCGGACCGGCATCCCAGACCATCGCGGTCATCTTGCGGTCCTTGCGCTCGTCAAGACGCTTGCCCTGCTCCTCCAGCGGCAGATCGGCGAACACCCGCGACACGAACGCCAAGCGCTTGCCGTCGGCGAACCACTTGGGGCTCTGCACGCCGGTGGCGAGTTTGGTCAGCCGCTGCGCTTCACCGCCGCCCAGCGGCATCACGTACAGCTGCGGCGCTTTGTCGTCGCCGCGCTGCGACGTAAATGCAACGGACTTGCCGTCCGGGCTGATCGCAGGTGCGCCATCGTTCGCGGCATCGGTGGTGAACCGGCGCTGCCCGCTGCCGTCGGCATTCCAGATCCACAGATCGACGTAGGACTTGTCCTCGTCCATCGCGAACCGAGTGACCGGCGCGATCACCGTCCGCCCGTCGGCGGACAGCGTCGGTGCACCGATGCGCTGGATCTGCCAGCTGCGCTCGACGGTGAACGGTGCTTTCTTCGCCTGCGCATGCGCAGGTATCTGCGCAGCGGCGCAAAGTAATGCCATCAACGCGACTGTGATGCAACGAGCCATTGAAACCTCCGAAAGATAGATCGCCTGTCCGCACAGCACCGCTGCGCGAGCCCCGCGGGGATGATGCCGGAAACGGTATGCCGGGCAAGTGCTGAAGGTGCGGTGTGGCGAATCAACCGAAGCAGCCATGCCTCCCGGCCAGCGGACGGCATCATGATCCATCAGCGGAAATGATCCTTTTTTGATACCACTGACTGGCTGGCTGCAGCAGAGAAGACCTGTTTTAGTTTGCACTTCCGGTGAACCCACTAAAAGGCAGATGGACATCATGAGCAGGACCGTATTCAGAGGGATGTCCTTGATCGCCGCAGCGCTGCTGCTGGCTGCCTGCGGCGCCAATTACCACTCGATTTTCCGGTATCAGAAGATCGACCCGACTCACCCCGCCATCATCACGGTCGATGCCAAACAGCGCGCCATTCTGGTGGGCGGCGAAGAAACCTCGACCACCAAGAACGGAACAAACACAACGAAGACCATCCGACAGTTCTGCAGCGAACCAAGTCCCGACGTGTTCTCGGTCATTGCGCAGGCCCTGTCCGCAGGCGGCACCTTCGGCAAAAGCGCCGATCCAAAAAATATCGAGCTGGCGCTCAATGCCGCCTTCAGCTCAGCGGAACAGGGCTCGACCATCCCGCGTACCCAGACCGTCAACATGCTGCGTGAACTGATGTTCCGCACCTGCGAGCGTTACCTCAACGGCGGCATCGGCGAGCTGGAACTCCCCATCCAGGCCGCACGCGATCAGCGGCTCATGGTGTCGATCCTCGCCATCGAATCGCTCACCGGCGCGGTGACCCCCAAGCCGGTGGTGATCGGCGCGAATGCGAACGCCAGCGGCGGTGCCTCGGGCGCGGAAGCGGCGGTGCGGCTGGATGATGCTTACAAAGGTCTGCAGGCGAAAACCGCAGCGCAACAATCGCGGCAAAACGAATACAGTGAAATCACCACCGACAAGAAGCACTGCGAACAGATCGCCGAAGCGGTCGCGAAAAAAGAAGAGGACAAACTCGCGCAGGACCTGAAAGACAAGCGCGCGAAATGCGAAACAGCGACCAGTACCTTGGCCGCCGCCAAGAAAGAGACCGCCAGCAGCGCGTCACACTACGCCACGCTCAAGGACACGGCGGCGAGTGGCGGAATACCGGTGGCGACCACGACGGCGCTGATGGTGCCGAAGGCGGATGGTGGTATTGATCGGGCGCATAGCGATGCGGTGAAAAAGGTCGCTGCGGTTGTTCAGAAGATTGTGCTGGAGAATATGCGGCAGGATGAGTTCCAATTCTTCTGCATCAAGATTTTAGATTTAGAAGCCAGAGAAAAACTCCCCGACAATGTCGGAAAAGATGCTGAGACAGTCAAGAAATGTCTGGAGCATATGCGCTCCCAGATTGACGTGGATATCGCGAGAAACAAGGCTGTTTCTGAAACCCTTGTCACACAGGCTTTTGAGGCTCTGCGTACCGATAAAACCACCCTATTCGATCAGTTTTGGAGGGCGGTCTCCACCAATGGCAGTACTGCGGATGCAGCACTGGTTGCTAAATACAGCCTTGAAAATGAATTCGTCTGCTTTAAACCCGGCGGAAGCAAGGCCTCCTACCGCAGCTGCTTCATGAGCAACGAACTCAACAGGACCGACCGGGAAGATCTCAGCAAACTTGGAGAACAGCAATGAGCAGGAAATACCGCGTATTGATCGGTGAAACCGAGGCAGACATCAATGCTATGGCGCTTCCAGAAGGCGACGAAGGTCCTTGGCTCTTAGAGAACGGTGTCCATGCTTTCAGCGCACTCACCAGTGATCATTCCATCAACATTCTCATCAAGGACATCAAATGGAAGAAGGCCGGATTCGTCGCGCTGGCACACAAGGAAAATGGTTGACTGAGCCTCAATCTATGCACAGAGTGCGTATGAAGTGACTCGCCCCCCCGCATCGCGGCGGGGGTTTTCGTATGCATCCGGGGAGTGATTCGGTGTTGATCATCAGACCGGCACCGCACCCTGCGTCCCCGGCACCAACACCCACCTCAAGGCAAAAGCGGCAGCCCCAGCTCGATCAGAAACGCATTGTGGCGGCGCTTGGCCTCCGCAATGTCCTGCTCGATGGTCACAAGATCATCATGCACCGCCTTGAGATCAATCTCTTCCTCCGCCTGCGCGGTGCTGACATAGCGGGAGATATTGAGATTGAAGTCGTTCCGCTCGATTTCCGCCATATCCACGCGACGCGCATAGCGCGGCGACTCACCGCGGTAGCGATACGTATCGATGATCTTGTCGATATGTTCGGGCAGTAAACGGTTTTGACGTTTGCCTTTTTCGAAGTGCTCGGCGTCAGCGGCGTTGATGAACAGTACATTGTCCGGCTGCTTGCACTTTTTCAGCACCAGAATGCAGACCGGAATGCCCGTGGAGTAGAACAGGTTGGCCGGCAGACCGATCACGGTATCGATGTGCCCATCTTCCAGCAATTTCCTGCGGATGCGCGCCTCTGCGCCGCCACGGAACAGCACCCCGTGCGGCAGGATGATGGCCATCACGCCATCGTCTTTCAGATAATGGAAGCCGTGCAGCAGAAAAGCGAAATCCGCCGCCGACTTGGGCGCCAGCCCGTGGCTGCGGAAACGCATGTCCTCGGCCAGCGCATCGTTGGGCTCCCAGCGGTAGCTGAAAGGGGGATTGGCCACCACCGCATCGAAGCGCGGCATGCGCGCGGGGTTGGATTCGCGCAGCCAATCCCATTGATTGAGCAGGGTGTCGCCGTGGTGGATCTCGAACTCGGAATCCTTCATCCCGTGCAACAGCATGTTCATGCGCGCCAGATTGTAGGTGGTGATGTTCTTCTCCTGCCCCACCAGCTTGCCGATGCTGTGCTGCCCCGCGCGCTTGCGCACATTGAGCAGCAGCGACCCCGACCCGCAGGCGAAGTCCAGCACCTGATCCAGATGCGCGCGCGGGCCGGCGGCCGGGTTCTGCCCGTCCAGCGTGACGATGGCGGACAGAATGTCCGAGACCTGCTGCGGCGTGTAGAACTCGCCGGCCTTCTTGCCGCTGCCGGCGGCGAATTGACCAATCAGATATTCGTAGGCGTCGCCCAGCGCGTCGCTGTCGGTGGAGAACTGCGCCAAGCCCTTGGCGATTGCGCCGACGATCTTGACCAGCTGCTTGTTGCGCTGCGTGTAGTCCCTGCCCAGCTTCTCGGAGGTCAGGTTGATCTCCGAGAACAGGCCCTGGAAGGTGCTCTCGAAGGATTCCTCTTCGATATATTTGAAAGCCTCCTGCAGCGTGCTGAGCAGGTCGCCGCTCTCCTGCTTCGCCAGCCCGGCAATGGCGCTCCACAGATGCTGCGGGCCGATGACATAGTGCACCTTGCGCCGCATCTGCTTCTCGAATGCGGGCACATCGGCGGTGTTCTGGGCGTACCAGATCGCCAGCGGTGCGCGGCGGTCATCCTTGTCCGGGACCGGATAGTCGCCGCCCAGCTCGCGCTTCGCCGCTGTCTCGTAGTTGTCCGACAGGTAGCGCAGAAACAGGAAGGCCAACATGTAGTCGCGAAAATCGTCCGCGTCCATCGCGCCGCGTAGCTTGTCGGCAATGGCCCACAGG
>JAYUIZ010000583.1:0-4895 GCA_043765595.1 Lysobacter sp.
CCCCAAAGCCGAGAATTTTCCGGTGGTGGTGCCCTTTGCCATTGATCGCGCCGGAAGCAAGGTGACGGTCGAATTTGAGTTGCCCAATGCGCTCGACCCCTATTTCAAGGAGCCGATTCTGCGGCCGGTGTTTATCGGGGTGCGGCGGGTAGAGGGCAAAGGTGGCGGAGAAGAGGAATTGAAGGAATGGATGCGCCGCAGTGACTACATGAAACGGGAATCTATCCCTGTCCGCCTTGTCTTGCAGCGTTGGGAGCAGGGGCAATGGACTGGAGTCACGCTTTATGAGCAACGCAACAAATTTCGTATTGACTTAGAGGATGTCCCGGGTAAAGGCATTCGGTTCGCGCTTTTGCACGAAGGCGGCATCGTGAGCTACCTAGGGCCAGTCGATCCCGACTACATGGAATTAAACGCAATCGGTCAAGATCAGGAAGGCAAGGCCTACGCATTGTTTCACCTTGCTGAGATCATACCGCCAACCCCAGGGCGTTACCGCCTGGAAGCGGAAAGCATGCAAAGCCACGCGGCTCTTCAGGGCCTGACTTTTGAGCTGCTGGTGTCCCATCACTACCACTACGGAATAACACGTACGCCATGAACAACCGCCGCGGCATGCCGTCTGACTCCGACGATAAAACTTATACCATCACCACGTACATTGCTGCTCCCGGAACCCCGATCATCGACCCGGTGACCGGGCAACGCGGCGCATCGCTTCCGGGCCATATGTACTACATGATCAGCGATGGCCTGATTAAAGAAGGCTATGGCTTTGCACCAAAAGGACATGGACGCCCGGTCGGTCAAGGGCAGGTGTCTCAGTTCGACTTCGAGAGCTACCAAAACCCCGCGTACGCCCGCACCATCGAGATCACCCACAAGCAGTACGAGAAACTGAAGGAATTCGGTGAAGCTGGGTTGAAAGGACAGGAAACTTATTTCGATCTTCGCTACAACGGAGCGAACAACAGTTGCATCGATTTCACCTGGGGCGCGCTGAATCACGCGGGTTTACATCAGCACTTGGCGCTTCCAAATAATCAGTCGTTGCCTCTGCGCGATGCGCAGGGGCAAGTGTTGCCTTTGAACAACATCGCAGCTCTCAAAACGATCCCCGACCCGATTACTGACAGCCCCTACAACCGAGATGTCTATCGCGATCTGCCAGATGGAACATTGGATAAGGCGCGTCATGCTAAAGATGGGCTCGCCGACAAATTGCAGCAGGGGGTGGAGGCTTTATTGGATAAAGCAAAATGCGCCGCCTTCCCCAGGCTGCCCGACTGTCCTCCCGATGGTGCCAGCCTCGACTCGCAGCGTGTGTTGCCGGACCCGCGAGAACCTGCATCCCCAGATCAACCGTTGTACAAACAGATCGAAGAAGGTGTGGCCCGGATCGATGCGGAAAAAGGTCGTACATTCGATCAGCGCAGTGGAAATTTGACGATGAGCGCTTTCGCGGATGCGAAGGAAGCAAGGATGATGTCGGCCGATCATGTCGTGCTCAATGAAGCGGGCAGGAAACCTAATCACGATGGTTCGATGAAGCTTGCGAACACATTCTTGATCGTTATCCAAGGCAGTGATCCCTACGATCCGGCGGCGAAGCGCGCGATTACCGATGTGGCGCAGGCCGTGGAGCGGCCGGTAGAACAGTCGCTGCAGAAGCTGGACGGCTTGAACCAGCAGCAGACGCAGTTACTGGCACAGCAGCAGAATCAACCAATACAAGATGACCCAAGTCGCGGCCCCCGAACCATGTAGCGATCATGCTCAAGCGTTTCTCGGAATCGCGATCTATTCACAACCCAGCTCCGGCGGGTTTTTTTGTTTCTGAAGCCTCTATGACGCCCCCGACCCGGACTCGCTGTGTAGAGTCGGCGAATGCTTGCGCCCGACAAGCGCTGGAAGTCACCTTTTGCGGGTGCGAACCGTCATTCGCCGGGGTTCGGACCGGGCAGGTTCGGACCGGGCAGATTCGACTCGGTGACGTGCGGATCGAACACCGCCGCGAACGGCACGTCGCGCTCGGACGAATCGGCCCACAGCGCGCAGAGCGTCCGCCCGCTGCGTGGATCGACGAAGTGCGGCGCGATCTGCGCCAGCGGCATCAGCACGAAGGCGTGCTTCAGTTCGTCGCGCGGCAGCTGCAGATGGCCGGGGCCGTCCAGTACCAGGTCGTCGTAAAACACGATATCGATATCCAGCGTGCGGTCGCTGAAACGCGGGCCACTACGATCCCGGCCCTGCGCGTCTTCCAACGCGTGCAGCCAGTCGTTGAGCGCGACCGGATCGAGATCGCTGTCAATCGACGCCGCCGCGTTGAGAAAATCCGGACCGTTGAAACCGACCGCCGGGAAACGATACACCACCGACGCGGCGATCGCGCCAAAACGCGTGCGCAACGCGTCGAACGCCAAGCGCAGATTGTCTTCGGGCTGTTGATTGCTGCCCAGACTCAGGAGAGCCTTGCCCATCGGTGCGTTCCTCAGGGCCGGCTGCGTTCGATGATCACGCCCACCGCGCGCGCGCCGCGCACCGCGCCGGGCTTGCTCAGCTTCAGGCGCACGTGCGACACCGCGAATTCGGTGAGGATGATCTCGGCGCAGCGTTCGGCCAGGGTTTCGACCAGACCGAACGACGATGCGGACACATATTCGATGAGGCGCTTGCTCACCGCCTTGTAATTCAGGGTATCGGCAATATCGTCGCTCGCCGCCGGCTTGCGGTTGTCGAACGCCATTTCGATATCGAACAGCAGCGACTGGCGGATGCGGCGCTCCCAGTCGTAGATGCCGATCAGCGTCTCGATGTCGAGCGCTTCGATGAAGACCTTGTCGGTCATGTCGCCTCCGGTACGTCGCCGCTGGATTGTTGGATCAGAATGATATCCGGCCACGCGTCGCGCCACACCTCGCATTTGTCCTGGGCATGTCCGCAGACGCATGCACGTGGTCGCAATCCTTGCCAAGCCTGCGCATGTCGTCCAAGGCGTACTGCGCGAAATCGCGCAGCGCGACCAGAAATGGTTCGTCAACTTCGATCACGACACTCTGCAATTCGACAAACGTCTCCAGGCTCTCCTCGACGCCGTAAAGGTGACCGTACGCTTTCATCGGCCGGACTCCGACTCGACAGCCGTCAGGGTCGCCATGTCCCAACGCGGCACGACGTGGACGGCCGCATCGCTGCGCTGCCCGGCTTCGAGCCGCAGCGCGCCTGCGAAGGCGATCATCGCCCCGTTGTCGGTGCACAGTTCGGGGCGCGGGAAGCAGACCCGGCCGCCGCGCTTGGTCGCCATCGTCTGCAGTCGCGCGCGCAGACGCTTGTTCGCGCCCACGCCACCGGCGACCACCAGCACATCGCAGCCGGCGGCCTGCAGCGCGCGTTCGCACTTGATCGCCAGAGTGTCGACCACAGCATCCTCGAACCCGCGGGCGATGTCGGCGCGGGTCGTGTCGGTCTGGTCACTGCCGCGCCACGCCAGCATCACCTGGGTCTTGAGCCCGCTGAAACTGAAATCCAACCCTGGCCGATCGGTCATCGGCCGCGAGAACTTGAACTTGCCGGGCGTGCCGTGCTCGGCCAGCGCCGCAAGCTGCGGTCCGCCGGGATACGGCAGCCCCATCAGCTTGGCGGTCTTGTCGAAGGCCTCGCCCGCGGCGTCGTCCAGCGTATCCCCGAGCAGCCGATAGACGCCGATGGCATCCACGGCCACCAGTTGGCTGTGGCCGCCGGAGACCAGCAAGGCCACAAACGGCGGCTGCGGCCGACCGTAAACGGGATCGGGGTCTTCCATCAGCGGCGCCAGCAGATGGCCTTCCATGTGATGGACGCCGATCGCCGGCAGATCCAGCGCCCAGGCCAGCGACCGTGCCACCCCGGCGCCGACCAGCAGCGCGCCCACCAGCCCGGGACCGGCGGTGTAGGCCACCCCGTCCAGGTCATTGATATTAATGTCGGCCTCGGCCAGAGTCTGGCGGATCAGCGGCAGCAGCTTGCGCACATGGTCGCGGCTGGCCAGCTCCGGCACCACCCCGCCATACTCGGCATGGAGGGCGATCTGGCTGTAAACGGCATGCGCCAGCAGCCCCGCAGCGCCGGGCCGGGCGGTGTCGTAAACGGCCACGCCGGTCTCGTCGCAGCTGGATTCGATACCGAGGACTTTCACGGGAAGGGGCTGGGCTCGGAAGAACGGGGCCGGTAGTTTATCCCCGCCCCGGACAGATGGTCGCTTTTGAACTTGCCCGGCGGGGCGGACGCCGTTATAATGCGCGGCTCGCCCGGACGGACCGGGTGGTGCAGATTCCATCGCACGCGTTCCTTCGCAAGAGCCCGGCCGGATGGCCGGCTTCCCAAAAAGCCCGAGATTCCTATGCCCAGCGTCAAAGTCCGCGAAAACGAGCCCTTCGAGTTTGCCCTGCGTCGTTTCAAGCGCACCTGCGAGAAAGCCGGCGTGCTCGCCGAAGTCCGCAAGCGCGAGTTCTACGAAAAGCCGACCCAGGAGCGTAAGCGCAAGGCCGCCGCCGCGGTCAAGCGTCAGGCGCGCCGCAGCTCGCGCGACGCCACCAAGCGTCAGCGTCTGTACTGAGCCCGGCACGACCGAGCAAGTAATTCCGATTCTTGCGCGGCCTCATGGTCGCGGTCTACATTGAATCCCGAAGCCGGCCGCGCTCTGCGTTGCCGGCTTTTTGTGTGTCCGGTCTTTCCGACCACCCCATCCTTTCGGCTCCGTTTTCCGCGGGCCGCGCCACACGGAGCACGCCATGAGCCTCAAGCAACGCCTCACCGACGACATGAAAGCCGCCATGAAGGCCGGCGAAAAAGAGCGTCTGGGCACCATCCGCCTGATGAACGCCGCGATCAAGCAGAAGGAAGTAGACGAGCGCATC
>JAYUIZ010000584.1:0-4890 GCA_043765595.1 Lysobacter sp.
AACGCTGGTTGACCGCTCGCACCCAGGTGACACCGGAAATCGAGTCCAGTCCCAGTTCGAGGAAACTGCGATCGGCGTCGATGGTGTCGGACGCCTGCCGCAGCTCCTGCGCCAGCAGATCGATGAGCGTGCGGCGCACTGCGCCGAGATCGACGACCGCGTGCGCAGGCATAGATGCGGATACCGCGGATGCCGCCGTCACAGCACTCGCAGGACGCGGCGCAGCGGTGGCCTGCGCAGTTGTCGGCGGCTCCACAGCGGTGATAGCGATTGCCGCATCCGCGGCCTGACCGGCCTGCGCATCAGTCGAGCGCTCTTCACCGATGTGTCTGGCGAGCGTACGCAGGTTTGGATAGCGATAGACCTTGGTCGCTTCGATTTCCAACCCAAAGTGCACGTTGATTCTGCGGATCCAGGTCACGCTCGAGATCGAATCGAGGCCCAGATCGACGAATGGCGCGAGCGCATCGATCTGGGTCTCGTCGACGCGCAACTCTTCGGCCAGCAGGCGGCGGATGATTGGCAGGACGTCGTTCTGCAGAACATCGCTGCTCGTCGCGGTGGACGCGCGACGAGCAGCGACGGCTACCGGTGCCTCTACTTCCAGCTGCGACGGTGCAAACCGCTGTTCGATGCGGCGCAGCGCGTCGGCATGCCCCACCAGAGTGGTTTCGTGCATCGCGACTTCGCGTGCGAACAGCGCCTGCCAGGCCTCGACATGCGGTGCGACACACGCAGCCTTCCAAGCCACAAGGTCAGCGCGCGCATGTCGGGCCACGCTGCGCGCGAGCGCGAGCGCGGCGTCAACAACGCGGTCGCGTGGTAGCACGTTCAGCAGCGGATTGCGCTGCGCCAGCGCTTCCCCGGTTATCTCGCGCCCGGTGAACAGGCTGTCCCGCGCAAGATCGAAACCAAGCCGCGCCGGCAGGATGGCGGTCGCACCCGCGCCGGGCGTGAATCCGAAGTTCATGTACGGGCTGATGTAGCGACTTTCTTCGCTGAACAACGTGCTGTCGCAGAATAGTCCCAGCGTCCAGCCCGCACCGATGCCATGGCCCTGCATCGCAGCCACGACCGGCAGCGGGCAGCGCATCGGCAGATGGAACACGTCCATATCGGTGAATCGGACCCGGCCTTCCTGAATCGATTTCAGGCCGTCGCGGGTGCCGCCAGAGGAAAAGTAGGTGTCGTAACCGGTGAGCACGACAGCCTTGTATGCGGAAGAAGCGCCAATGTGATCGAAAACTTCCTGCAGTCCGGCGATCAGCGCATCAGAGAACATGTTGCGCGCGTCGCGGTCTTCAAGACGCACCAGCACCACGCCGTCGGCGTCGACGCTGGCGTGGACTACGGTGGAGTCCAAGCGCAGCGCGCCGGCCTCCACTGCAGTCTCAGTCGAAGCATCGACACCAGCGGCATCAGTGGCATCAGTGGCATCAGGCGCATCGCGCAGCAGGCGCGCGACCAGCGAAGGCGCGCTGCCGGAAAAGTCGCGAGGCTGCGCGCGCAGCCGTCCGGCGAGCTGCTGCGCGCGTTCCGTCGCGGAATCAGCCGCACAGACCTGCAGCAGCGGCTGCCGCTGCCTCAGCGCGCGGCCGCTGAAGCGCTCGCCGCTCAGTGCCCACGTCTGACCCCAGACGCCGAAATGCCGGCCCAGCAGCGCATCCAGTAGTTCCAGATGTCCGCGATGCGCGTGCAGGGTGATCGCCCCATATTCGCCGTCTTCGCTGTAGACCGCTGCATCGCAGGCCAGTGCCAGCAGCAGGCCCGCATCGATCGCGCTGCGGTCCAGCACCGCAACCACGGGCGCGCGCAGCCGCGACAGTTCGCGCAGTGCGTCGTGCAAGGCTTCGCCGTGCACGGAGGCGTCCCCGGGCAAAAAGCCGTCGAAATCGCTGTGCAGCAGAACCGCGTCGACGCCATCGGCGGCGCGCAGCACACGCCGCAGCTGCAGCAGCAGCGCGTCGGTGGGCGTCGAAGCGTCCACTTTCAGGCGCAGATGCAGAAAATTATCGTCGCCAAGCGTCAGCGCGATGGCGTCGTGGACGGTCGCACTGTCAAAGTCGGCCGCCTGTGGCGCTGCGTCATTGATGGCAGCTGCAATGTGACGCACACCGGCGTCCGCGGCGAGGCCCGCATCGAACTCACGCGCCAGATGCGCCTTGAGCAGCCGCAGTGCGTCGGAGGATTTGTCTGACAGGCTCGCGCAATACGCATCGACCGTGGCGTCGAAATCGCTGCGCGACACAACCACAGCGCCCCACCCGGCCGCCTGCAGTTCGCGGCCGCTGAGCGGACGTTCGCGGATCGCCAGCAGCGATGCCAGCGGTTCACCGAAGCGTGCGGCGAGCCATTCTCGCTGCGCGGCATCGGTGAGGATCGATCCTGATTCCGGCGTTGAGAAACCGTAATCCTGGTCGTCGACCGCGATGACGCCATCGCAGGCGCAGGCGATCCGGAAGCCGGCGCCCAGCGCCTGTCCAGAGAGCAGCGCCAGCGTCGGCGCGGGAAACGCGACCAAAGCTTGCAGGAGCGAGTGTGTGGTATCGAGATCGAGCGCTTCCTTGCCGTCGCGCAGGAAGATGCGCTCGTCGCTTTCGATCAGCAGCGCCTTCAGCGACGGCAGCGCAGCCGCATGTGCCAGAGCCTGACGAAGCGCATCGACCAGCGCTGGCTCCAGCTCGCCCATAGGCGCATGCAGGCGCAGCGCGAAGATGCCGTCGCTGCGATCGCGCAGTACCACCGATGCGGAAGACATCCCATCGCCGAGGGCTTGTCCATCGCGATGACCGCCCTGCGTATCACTCTGCGTCGAAAGCGGCAGAGAGGGTTTGTCCAGCGTCGTCGTCGCTGCGACCGCTGGGATCAGCGCGGGCGATTCCAGCGCGATCGCGTCAGGCTTCTGCAGCGTGGCAGCGAACGATACGGCCGCCCCGTCGACGTAGGCTTCCGACCCGTGGCTGTGGTGCGATGCACGGCCTTCAAACCGGCGATCCGGTATCCGCACGGCCGGGGCTACCTGCGGCATATGCTCCGCGGTCGGAGCGGCAGCTGCCGCACGCGGGGCGGCCAGTTCCATATGAGCCACTGCAGGTGCCACGGCGGGCAGCAACGTCAGCGCGGTGAATGCGATGCATACCGCACCGTCTTCGTTGCACAGGGAAATATCGACGCACGGGGCGTCGCCACGCCGGGTCGCGGCGTGCGCGCGGATCCATGCGTATCGCGGCCGGCCGTGCACGGGATGCACGCGCATCTCCGCAAAGCCGACGGGCAGATGCAGTAGGTCGTGCGCAGGAACCAGCCACTGCGCGGCAAGCATCGCCGCGTCAACGGCGGACGGGTTGATCGCGCAATCCGCGAACGCGGTCTGCGGTGGATCCGACGTCTCGAACGTGAGCCATAGTCCATCTGCGGCGCGTTGGACCGCCGTGACGATCGCGTAAAGCGCATCGGTTTCGAGCCCGATCGCGCGCTGTGCTTCAATCATCGCGGCGCGGTCGGCGAACAGCGTCGAAGCGCCGCGCGAGAGAGCGGCGATGTCAAGCATTGGCGTGGGCGCATCGGCGCAGGCTTCAACGAACCCCTGGCAGAACACGTAACCATCCGCAGGCGCGGACAGTTCAAACGCCGCCGTCTGCGGTTCGGGACGCCGCCCTTGGCCCGGCGGCAGCACCGCGATCTCGACCTCGAGTGCCGCCGGCATCGCGCGCGGCGCGCCGAAACTCACGTCGCGGAAGGCCCATGCCTTGCCCTGTTCAAGCATGCCTTTCTCAAGCATGCCCAGCCCGTCCGCCACCGCGGCCCGGGCTGCTTCAAGCTGCAGACCGCGCGGAAGAATCGCGTGCCCCTGGAACTTGAGGCCCGTGACCCGCAGATCGTCCTGGCGGAAGGCGCTGAGATAGCGCTGCTGCCCGGGTTTGGAAGCGTTGCGGTGGACCAACGAATGGATCGCGTGCGCCGTCATTGTGCCGGCATGCGCGTCGATGGATTCCTCACGCCGGTAGCGTTCGCGCACGAACGGGTAGACGGGCAGATGCATCCGCCCCGGCAGAGGTGCGCCGTGCAGCTTCGACCAGTCGAGGTCGAGGCCCTTGGTCCAGATATCCAGCAGCCGCGAAACCTTGCCGGCGACGAACCAGCCGTCGACGCTGGCCTGCAGATCCCGGTCGACAGTGAACAGCGCGATGCTCTCGCGGTGGCGACGCGACTGCGCATAGTAAAGGTCGTCCGCTAGCGCGCCGTCCTCGGGATTCTCATCGGCGAGGAACACGGCCAGCCTGTCGATCATTTCGGCACGCGAATCCACGCGCATGCCCAAGCGCTCTTCCATCGCTTCGCGCCCGACCTGCAGGGTGTAGGCCAGGCCGTGCAAATCGATGCCGGCATCGGCTTCGACAAACGCCTTCAGCGCCACGGCCTTCTGCCGCAGCTGTGGCAGAGTGCGTGCCGACAGCAGCACCGCACAGGGTGTCGTTGAAATGGCGTGCGTCTGAACGGTGTGTTCGTCGCGGACCACGCGCGAAGCCCCAGCATGGGCTTCCACGATCAGATGAGCGTTGCCGCCTCCGGCGCCGAACGAGGAAATACCTGCGATCAGCGGCGCTTCCACGCCGTCGATCACCGGTGCATTCCACGGCCGCAGACGCTGATTAACCTCGAACGGCGTGGTCCCGAAATCGATATTGGGATTCAGCCGCTGCGAATGCAGCGACGGTGCGATCTGACGGTGACGCATCTGCAGGATGACCTTGGTCAACCCGGCAATGCCCGCCGCCGATTCGCAGTGACCGATGTTCGACTTCGCCGAACCGATCAGACAGAAGCCGGTGTCTGTGGTGTGCTCGCGGAACGCCTTGCCGAGCGCCGCGATCTCGATCGGATCGCCCA
>JAYUIZ010000585.1:0-4890 GCA_043765595.1 Lysobacter sp.
ATGAGGAACCGCCGTCAGCGACGCGATCGATGTCGCTGACCAGCGTTTCGACTTCGCGGCCTCGACCGACTTGAATCAAGTGCTGACCAGCGCGCGGGACCACGCCGGCACGAAGGGACTGGATGACCGCATCGCGGTCCTTGACTCGAATGGGGGCGGTCATGATTCAATTTTCTCTAGAGTTTCTGGATTGATGTCGATCGGATCCTCGCCTTCACTGAGCGGGATGTCGTGGGCGTCAAAGCATGCTTCATTCACTTGTTCCAAGGCACCGTCGAGCATGAGTTCGAGGTCGGCCGCAGCGTCTTCGAGTTCGGCACGCGACCACTGCGGACGGGAGAGCATCAAACGCACGAGCGCGGTATGAGCCTCGTCCAGGCCGAGCAGCCCGGCTTCCTTGGTCGGCTCGGTTTCAACCGGCGGCGCAGGAGCGGGGACGGCTTCTTCGGTAAAGATTTGGGAGAGCAGCGCAGACACGCGAGCCGTGTCTTTTTCGAGCTCGGCGATACGCGCGGCGTCCAACCGGAAGCCCTTGGTCGCCGTTCGAGCAGCCGGAGCGTTGCCAGCGCCGATGGCGTGGATGTCGCTGAACACCTGCCTGGGTTCGACGCCCAACGCCTTGTAGACCTTTTCGAGAAATTTCACTTCGTCCGGTGAGGCTATCCCGTCAACCTGCACGAGCGTGGCCATGAAGGTGGCAACCGCTTGTTTCGCTTGGTGCTCTAGCGGTTCGAGCTTCTTCTTTAGACTCGCGAGCGTCATGGGTGCGACTGTGAGCCAGCTTAGGTGGGCGTGAAGCCGCTCCAGGCTCCGGGGCGTCAGGTGGCTCCAGAGCTCGATTTCCCTGCGCAGGTGCGAGGCCTCCCGATCACTGATCTCGCCATCCGCGTGGGCCACCGCCGATGCCAATTGAAGCGTCAGGGCCGCGGTGCGATAAGCCTCGGTATCGGATACCGCACCTTCGCCTGGCGACATCGCAAAGAGCACGACGGGATCGGTCGCGTTGGACGCTCGCGCTCCTGTCAAAACATCGGGCTCCATGCCGATGCCGACGTCCTCGAGCGCACGGGCCAACGCCCGCACCCTGTCGCGGTTCACGGACTGGCTGGAACCACCAAGAATGTCGATCACTTCGTTCAATCGGCGGGTCACTGCTCCGGCCTGCATCGAGCTCTTGAGCGTTTCGATCCGCGCCTGCGCTTCCGCCGGCCAGAGTGTTGCCGGCAACTGAAGCAGGCCATCGAGAGATGTGCGCGCTGCGGGGTCTTTGCCGACCAACCGACTGAATGCACCGAGTTCATCCGTGCATTGGTTGGCGATTTCCGTCAGCGTCCGGATGGGCGCAGTCATTGCCGTGACATCCGGAACATCGTCGAACCCCATGCTCGCGGTTGCTCCCTGAAAGCCGGAGGACGCCGCGCGATAGACGAACTTCAGTTTTGTCCGGTTCTTCGGCAAGACCAGTCCGCGGCCGAGCACCTCGCGGTAGCGCTGAACGAACAAGCGCTCGAACTCTTCGGGGCAGCGAGTCGCAGCAGTGCGCAGAAAAGTCTCCGGATTCAATCGAACCCACGCGAGCGCAAGTTCGGCAGGAATGGGAGCGCGATCCAACGACGACTGCCCCAGCACCAATTTGAGGTAAGCCGGAAGCTCGTAGCCGCGAGGTAAGGAGGGGATGGGCTCCAGATACAGTTTGGAATTGGAGGAGGCGCCATCCAGTTCGATCCAGTTGAGCAGTTCCCCTGCGTAGCGAAGGAGCGAACCGGAACGCTCGCCGTATATGGCCAGCAAGCGGCGAAGTTCGCCCGCGATCGCGGGCCACTCGCACTTGATCGAAGGGTTCTTCGATGTGTCAACAATGATTCGACGTTCCAAGCCGTAAAAGAAGAGGAAGACCAACCCGATGTCGCAGTCGGGGTGTGATCGACCTCCCGCCAACCAGTTCAGGTAGGCGCGGCGCGCTTGGGGAGAGATATCTCCATAGCTCGGCCAATAATGCATATGTTGCTCGCGAAAATCTCCAGCGCTGGCCACATGGAGCAGACCACTGATCAGACTCGGCTCAGAGCCAGTGCCGTTGGCCGCGTTCAGCCGAGCGCCGACGTAAAGCATCCCACCTGGCAGATCGAGGCCTGCGATGCTGACCGTCTCACCTGGGCGCACCCAGTGGGCTTCTCCCGAATCGGCCGTAGGCCTGGGGATAGGGAAGGTTCGCTCAGATGTGGCTTGGGTGCCCATCCGCGCCGAATAGAGCTCGGAGTCTGGGGAGCGCTGGATTTGGGAGAGATCTGTGATAGCTGGGGGCGCGCCAGAACCGTACGAAAAGATGCTGTTCGGCCGTGGTGTATGCGCGGCGGCAAGGGGCTTGGGAGCGGGCGGAGGAGTGATGGCTCGATCGACCGGTAGCATGGGCGTGGACGGGGTAGACGGCTAGCTGGGAGTGGCGCGTGGTGTGCCAGAACCGTACGAAAAGACGCTGGTCGGCCGTGGTGTATGCGCGGTGGCAAGGGGCTTGGGAGCGGGCGGAGGAGTGATGGCTCGATCAACCGGTAGCGCGGGCTTGGATAAGGGCTGGGCAGCCCGCTGGGCCGGAGGCGCGCTCCCGGCTGGATTGATAGTGGGTCGCGCGGGCTGTTGCTGAATCCTGCTGCGCGATGGGGTTTGGCTCGACATGAGCTCTGCGAGCGTCCGTTGGTCGGTCGGCCCAGCCTTCGAGGCAGCTTTTGAACCCGCTTGCCACTTGATGGCCACATAGGCCGCGATCGCGATTGCACCCAGAACGCCAAGCCCGATCCAGACTTCCCGGGGCACCATGGCGATAAGAACGATGATCCCAACGATCCACCACAGCCCTGCGTTGGACTTTTTCCTTGCCATCCCTGCCCCCTGAGCGGAACGTCGCCGCCACGGAATTCGTGGCAGGTGAGGTCAGGGTGAGGATACTTCAGCTGCCGGAGCAGGGTCCATGCTGGCCTAGAAAAGCCGATCAGCGGGGCGTGGCATTGCAGCGACCGTGCGCCGGATGCCACAGTTCCATCAAGCCTGACCCTTCCAAAGCCCGCTAGGGCATCACAAGGAATTGACGCTGTGACCGATCAAGAAACGCCCGCAACCTTGGCCAACGGCCTGCCGGTTCCACCGATCCCGCAGCGGCTGCGCGAACTACTCAAAGACTATCCTGAGCATCTCGCGCGGATACAAGAGGATCTCAATGATTTGGTTTTCGATCACGCCAAATCGATCCCGCTATTCGAACAAGTGATTTGGGATTTGGAAGGGCGGACTAGCGCTTTCATTCGCGAAGCACAGGTTGAGTTGGAGGCTGCACAGGAGGCCGGCGATGCAGATGCGATCGCGAGGGCTGAGGTAAAAGAAGAACTGATGTTCAGTGCCAGAAGTGTGAATGACGGACTTAAAGGTCTTCACGAATTATGGGGCTACTTTGAAGAGAATAAGGATTCTTTCAAATGAGCGACGCTGAAAACACTCTTGGTAAAGAGGAGTTGGAGCGGCTGCTTCGTGAGAAGGTGATTCCAAAGTCACGGCTTGATGAGCTTGCATCGCACGATAAGCCGAAAGCGATCGTGCTGGCCGGACAGCCTGGTGCCGGGAAAAGTAGTCTTGCTCGTGCGGCTGAGCGCGAGTTCGGCGACGACATTCTCGTGATTGACCCGGATGAGCAACGAGAACGTCTTCCGGGCGTCCGCCGGCTCCAAGAAGCTGACCCCTTTGGCTGGCCTAAAGAGACCAATAGGGATGCTTTCCGTCTCGCGAACGGCCTGCGCGATGCAGGTATCGACAAGCGCGTGAATCTCGTCATCGATGGCTCAATGAGCGATGCGGGCAACAGCATACGCACGATCGAGGCACTGCAAAAGAAAGGCTATGAGGTCGAGGTTCGCGCGATTTCCACACATTGGCTCGAAAGCGAGCAGGGAATCGACCGGAGATTTGCGAGGCAGATTGATCGATTTGGTGTGGCCCGCGACATCGATATGGACTTTCATAACCGTGTCTACAACGACCTGCCCGGCAACATGGAGAAAGTTGCCGAAGCCACGGGTGTGCAGGTCCGCATCTACGATCGCGAGCTCAACGAGCTCTACGACAATCGTCGGGATGTTGGATCGCCCAGCGAGGTGCTGCGTGAAACGCGCTCAGGCCGTATGGAAGATCCGGAAGTGCGGCAGCGATTATCGGAAGACTGGAAACAGCAACAAACGTGGCATGAAGCGATGCCGGAAGCGATCCGTGCGCGCCAGGATGTTTCGCCCACAACGGCAGAAGCACTGATCGCTGGAAGTGCCGAGCGAGCAAAACTCGAACGCGCAACGGTGCGTGCTGAAAGCATCGGCGCAATTGACGCCCCTGTGCAGGCATCGGAGTCGTTGCTGCCGCGTCTCAATCGGGCCGGAACAACGGCAGGCCTCGCCGGCGTCGCAATGGCAGCCGCCGCTTACGACGCGAAAGAAACGGGTGAGCGCATCAGCACTGCGTTTGCCCAGGACAACCCATCCGCCGTGCGGTCGGAAGCGACACACTTCACCGCACGCGGTGTGGGCGGCGCAGCCGCGATGTTCACGCCTGCCGCAGTGGGGATCAGTGGTGGACCGGCGGTGGCACTCGCGGTTGCGGATGGTTATTTACTCACCGAAGCGTTCAATCGCGGTGCGAAGTTTCTGGATGCGCGCAAGATCACGCACCAGACTGCAAGCGATGGCGCCGACTACGACTTCAACGGCAAGCAGTGGATCCGCGAGGATTTACGCGCTGATTTTCGCAACGATGGTGTGCAGCGGCTGCAACAGCAGGACTTCGCGGCCTCGCCTGAGATCGAGCGAGAACTCAATGCCAAGGCCAGCGCCGAAGCGGTGAAGCAAGCCATTGGCA
>JAYUIZ010000586.1:0-4890 GCA_043765595.1 Lysobacter sp.
CGACGTCATAGCCGGCATTCTTAAGACCGCGCCACACGAAAGACGAACAATCCACGCCCTTCAGCCCGTCACCGTCAAGATCCTGCTCGGTGCGGCTGCGATCAGTCTTGCCGTTGCCTTCTTTGTTGCCGAGGCTCATATCGCCGCGACCATATTCGTACTTGTTACCACCGGCGAGGAAGTGCTGCTGCGCTTCGCTGTAAATCGCGTGGCTGGCCGGTGCGGCCCGGGTCGGCGTAGTCGGAGTGGCGTCGGCCGGCTGCTGCGGCTGGGTGCGCGACTTTTCTGCAGTCTCAAGCGCCGCCAGCGTTTTAGGTCCGACCATGCCAAGGCCTTCAAGGCCGTGCTCCTTCTGGAACTTGATCACCGCAGCTTCGGTGTTCGGGCCGAATTTGCCGTTCTCGACCAGCGGATCACCGTCTGGACGCCCGTAGCCCAGAGCGTTGAGACGCTTTTGGAGCGCGACGATTTCAGCCCCTTCCTCCCCGCGCTTAAGCTGGCCATCGATACCGGCTGGCTGCGTGGTCGTCTGCGACGAAGCGCTCGGAGACTGGCCCTGCCCCCCGCGGCCCATGACTTGATTCAGACCATCGCGATTTTTGACGATGTCATTGTAGTAATCGTAGGGCGACGTGCCATTGTCGTCCGAATGCACAGGTTTGCCCTGTAGAACGTTGCGGCCTGCGCCATAGCCACCGATGTGCGATGCCTTCAGAAAGCCTGCGACCTTTTCAGGCGAATCATCCGCATCAAGCAATCCGTTTTTCACCGCCCGGTCGTAGAGCTTGTCGCTGTTGGTCTTGAAAGCCTTGTCCTGCAGGTCTGGCGAGGCCTTGTACTTGTCGAGATCGAGTCCGTTGTTCCAGTTGGAATCGCGCTCGAGGAATTTGGTCATCCCGCCGGACTTCGCCCACTCCCATTCGGACTTGTGGCCTGAAGCATTCAAAGCTGTGTCAAATTTCTCCCGATTCACATAACCGGCTTCGACCAGCCAGGCTGCGCCGGCCTGATAGCGCCCGACATACCCTTGCTTATTCGTGACGGCAAGATCGCCGCCGTGGCTTTCGGTGAGCACCGTCGATGCGACGAGCCGGCGGGTCGTCGCGTCGTCGAGCCCTTTGATGTTGCCTTGGTCGTATGTACTGGCAGTGGCCGCTGCCTTGCGTCGATCATCAGCCGTTGTCATGGTGATTGCCTCTTGAGTGGAAGTCGACTTGGGTGGGTGGGAATGTACGGCCGCGCGCTCGCGATTCGCGATAGCTACGGCCTCGCGGTGGGATCAGCTCATTGCTGCGGCGCTTCGCGGCACGCCAGTTCGGCGATTCTTCGTTCCGGCTTGTTTCTGGTGAACACGAACGTCGTCGATCCCGGGCCGGACTCCTCGTCGACATAGCTTTCGACGTGCGCGAAAGTGTCGCCATCCAAGTCGATACGGTAGAAGCGGTTTTTCTGGCTGTCGGCATCGTCGACCGGGCACACAGCCTCAAGCACGATCTTTGCGGCGGCAGGCAATTGGTCGCGGAGAATGGTTTCGTAATCCTTGCTGGGGTAAAACTTGACCACCGCGACTTCGTTCACGCGCTGGGCATTTCCGTTGAGCGTCAACCCCGAATCGCCTTCGTTGCCGCGGCGCAGGCCTGCATCCGCACCGGTCTCGCCATCGGGCAGATCGGTTTCGCTAAATCCGGCGAGCGTCAGTCGGCCCGAACGCGAAAACCGCAGCTCGGGATCCGAAACATCCGGCATCTCGACCGCCTGCGCATCCCGCCAGTGCACGCCGGCAACGTCGTCGTAAGCCTGCCAGTCGGTCCCCGTCTCACCGGCGAAAACAAGCAATACACCATTCATCGCTGTCATGCGGCTTTCCCCTTCAACCGAATCTTTATTAGCAACCGGCTGCGCGGTCGCGTGCTGTTCTGCAGGTGCGACTGTCGCCGACGCAGGCGTTTGGGGCTGACAGCCCACAAGGCCCGATATCGCGATCGCTCCGAGCAGTCGAAGCGATATCGAACGGCGTGAACCATCTGGAATAAATGCGCGCAAATTAGTCTCCCGAGCCAAAATATGCGGTCCATTCGGTCGACCAGCGAATGCGATCGGCCTCCGGTGCCGTTTCAACATAGCAGAAGAGCATTCCTTCGAAACCCACCGCAGGCGCGCATCCCCAGCCTGCACCAAGCGTCTCTTCAGCGCTTGTAAGCGTCGCGCTGACGATACGTCCATCCTCGATGCCAAGCACCAGATCGGGCCAGGGCGAGGGGTCGTCTTTCGCAGTATCGGCTGCGTAATGCTGGCACACGCGGTCGAAGGACAACCGCGGATCGCCATCGATGCACTGCCCCTCGAAATAACGGTCGAGATATGCGGCGATCTGATTTGCCTGTGCGGATCTGCCGCTCGCGGTCAAAGCCTCCAGCGCTGCGACAGCGCTCACTGTATTGACCGGCAGTGCCGACACGGTAGCGGCAGTTGCGAACCCATCAACGCCGGCCCCCGCAGCACCCGCCGGCTGATCAGACGGCTTGCAGGCGGCTACCGATAACAGGAGAGCCGCTAAGGAAGCGACACGGGCGATATGGGGAATCATAGGGAGCTGGGTTCCATGCAATGGGGTTCAAACGTGGAAAATACGGACACGCGATCATGCGGGAGGGCAAACGGGTGGCAGGCCTGTCGGCGGTTCGCGGCGTTTGATCGCCCGCATCGTCGAAACATTCCGGGGCGGCCGCGGAGTCGGCGTGGTCGCGACGCTCCCGCAGGAAGTCCGCGCACGGCCGGACACGCGACGGATGCGCCTCAGGAGGCTGCGACGATGCAGAGATCGCGGTCCGTGCCCATGACCACCTTCCTCAGGGAATACGCAACTCCTGCCTGCGGAACGATCGGCCCCGGCGCCCCAAGCACACGGGCACGGCGATCACAGGGGAGCCCGGTCCGCGACGGCCGGCCATGGGGGTGGCCGAAACGCGCAGCGGTACCGACCCGGACGAATGCCGGGCGCAGGGGCTGGAAGGTGTGGGCAAAAACGGATGAAGCCGGTTCGCAGGCCGCAAAAAGGGCTCGGACGGCACGGCCCCGGCATGAGCGCCGGAACCGGAGAGGCCTGTGGGGCCGGCAACGGCGGACGCCGCGACGGGTTCCCGGATCGCAGCGGACGCACGCCGCCGGCGATCATCGGCAGTGGCCACTGCCTGCAGTCTCGTATCAGCCATGACAGCTTCCTCGTTGGATACGACTGGGGGTGAATTGGGTTGTGGGTGCAGCGGTGACGCGCGTCGTCCCGGTCTGGTCCGGAACTCCACGGCCAACTGTATAGCACGGGTTTTGTGACGATGTCGCGGGCCCCGGGCACCGCCGGTCTGGCGGAAGCTCCATCCGCAGCGGCAGGTCTGCGCGAAGAACCGCCGGCAGAGCTATGGGCTCGCAAGGCTTGCGTTGAGGCCGCGGACCGACGGGTGCGGTGCGCTAAAATCGCGGTTTCCGCGATCATGGACCGTCCCGCATGCAACTTTCCAACGCTCGCGCCATCGTCACCGGCGGCGTGTCAGGCCTCGGCTTCGCCGTCGCCCGGCACCTCGTCGCCCACGGCGGCAAAGTCGCGCTGTTCGACCTCAACGACGACAAGGGCGCCCTCGCCGTCGCCGAATTGGGCGACGGCAACGCCCGCTATTTCCGCACCGATGTCAGCGACGAAGCTGGCGTCGCCGCCAATGTCGATGCGGCGAAGGCTTTCCTCGGCGGCCTCAACGTCGCGATCAACTGCGCCGGCATCCTCGGCGCTGGCCGCGTGCTGGGCAAGGAGGGCGCCATGCCGCTTTCCCAGTTCCAGACCACGGTGATGGTGAATCTGGTCGGCAGCTTCAACGTCGCCAAGGCCGCCGCGGCGGTGATGCAGCATAACGACGCCGGCACCGATGGCGAACGCGGCGTGATCGTCAACACCGCCTCGGTCGCGGCCTACGAAGGCCAGATCGGCCAGGCCGCGTATTCGGCCAGCAAGGGCGGGGTGGTCGCCATGACCCTGCCGATGGCGCGCGAACTCGCCCGCTTTGGCATCCGCGTGATGACCGTCGCGCCTGGCATTTTCTGGACGCCGATGGTCGACGGCATGTCCGAATCCGTGCAGCAGTCGCTGTCGGCCTCGATCCCGTTCCCATCGCGGCTGGGCAAGCCGGAGGAATACGCGGATCTGGTTGCCTACATCCTCGGCAACCCCTATCTCAACGGTGAAACGATTCGTCTGGATGGCGCGACGCGGCTGGCGCCGAAATGATCCGGTTCCCGTAGGGCGGGTCTTGCACCCGCCAATACGACCATCCCGATCGCTCCATGCAACGATCGAAGCAATGTCGATCGTTGCCAACCTCACCGAAAAATCGCAATGGCGGGTGCAAGACCCGCCCTACATGGAAACCATGCAATGAAGGCTTACGACATCAAGAAAGGCAACGTGGTCGAACACAACGGCACCGTTTATCAGGTGCGCGATATCGAACGCAGTTCGCCGCAGGGCCGCGGCGGCAACGTCAAGTTCCGCTTCACCATGTACAGCGTGCCCGGCGGCAGCAAATTCGATCTCAGCCTCGGCGGCGATGACGATCTCAAAGAAGTGGAACTGGCGCGGCGTCAGGCCACGTATTCGTACAAGGACGGCGATGCGTTCGTGTTCCTCGACGACGAGGACTACACGCCGTACATGCTCGATGCCGATGTCGTCGGCGATGCCGCGGGTTACATCACCGACGGGCTTACCGGCTGTTTCGTCCAGATCATCGACGACGCGCCGGTCGCGCTGCAGCTGCCGCAGAGCGTGGCTCTGGAAGTGATCGAAACGCCGCCGGAACTCAAGGGCGGCACCGCGACCAAGCGTCCGAAGCCGGCGAAACTCAA
>JAYUIZ010000587.1:0-1766 GCA_043765595.1 Lysobacter sp.
CGTTGAAGCAGATGCAGGCAGAGGGCTTCATCCGCCGCGATGGTCGCGGGATCGATCTGCTCGACGAGCCACGCATGAAGCAGAGCGTGGATTTCGAGGATCGGCATTTCCGCATCGATACCACCTGGTTTCCGAAATACTGAAGCGATCGAACCCGTCACCCGGCCGGCGAAGCTGCGCGATGTGTGACATTGTCGTTAATCCGAATTAATGCAGTTGGCGACTGCGACGCTTACCGTGTGCCACCCCACGCAGCGGTACCCCGGACATCAACGACATCGTGTGCCATCCCCATGCCGTCATCGCCGCGCCATCCTCGCCTGTCGCCCGCGTCGCGATGCGGAGGCATGTATGAAGATGCATGGCATCGCCTATAGCAGCGAAGCGTATCCGATGACGACGGAGGAGCTGACCGAACTGCTGGAAGCCGCGCGGCAGTTCAATGCGCGGGCCGGCATCACCGGTGTGCTGTTCCATCATGCCGGCTGTTTCTTCCAGTATTTTGAAGGCAGCGAGGACGCCGTGCGGCAAGTGCATGCGCGGATCCTCGCATCGCCGCGCCATCATTCCCTGCGGCTGTTGCTGGACACACCGCTGACGGAGCGGCATTTCGCGGGATGGCACATGGGGTTCTGCGAGCCGCCTGTGAACGAATTCCAGGCGATCGCCAACGAAGATTGGGCCGGCGCGATGCCGTTGACGCGGACGACGATGCAGCGCTCCGAACCGATGGCGATCGTGCTTTCCTACTGGAGCCGGTGGATCGCCGACCGCCCGGCAAAGTGAAGTCTGCGGGCTGAAGCGAGGCGCATCACCGCTCCGACAGCACCTGCGCCATCACCGCGATGTAGTGGCAAACGCTGCCGGCGATCACGAACAGATGCCAGATGGCATGCGAATACGCCAGCTTCGGCCGGTGATAGAAAAAGGTACCCAGCGTGTAGGCGACGCCGCCGCCGAGCAGCCAGCCGAAGGTCCACGGATCCAGCGCGCGCATCACCGGTTTCGCGGCCAGGATCACCAGCCAGCCCATCGCGATATAAACGAGGGTGGACACCAGTTTGAAGCGGCCGGTGTAGAAGAGTTTGAAGATCACCCCGAACACCGCCAGCGCCCAGATGGTGCCGAACAGCCACCAGCCCAGCGGGCCGCGCAGGCCGATCAGCGTGAACGGCGTATAGGTGCCTGCGATCAGCAGATAGATCGCGCAGTGGTCGAAAACCTTAAGCCGGCCTTTCACCACCGGATGCTGGATTGCGTGGTACAGGGTCGAGGCCACGTACAGCAGCAGCAGCGTAATGCCGAAGACGATGGCGGCACTGAGCTGCCAGCCATCGCCGTAGAGCGCGGCCAGGGTGACTAGTGCTGCGCCGCCGGCCAATGCGAAGGCGGCGCCGACGCCGTGGGTGAGGGCGCTTGCGAGCTCTTCGCGCATATGGGCTTGATGCAGGTGCACTTCGCGCATGTGGGCATCGCGGTTCGCGGTTTCGTGGGCGGTGTGCGGGGCGCTCATGCGTCGACGATCTCCGGTTCAAGTCCTGCAGAGGCTTCAAATGCCTGCGGGAGGAATGCCGGCAGGGGGGAGGCCGGCTGTAAGATCATGAGGGATCGGCCTACAATTTGCCCATGATCGTTTCCCATCTGCACCGTTATATTTTCGTCGCGATCCCCAAGACCGGCACCCATTCGGTGCGCCAGGCACTGCGCGAGCATCTTGGCGCGGACGACATCGAGCAGGTGGGTTTGTTCGTTAACAGGCGGTTTCC
>JAYUIZ010000588.1:0-4884 GCA_043765595.1 Lysobacter sp.
GCCAAAACCTGCCTAGAACTACTCACCAGCTTCCAAAATCAAGCGAAGGCTAAGAAGCAGTCCGTAACACTTAATCGGATTGACCCTCCTTATATTCAATCGCTGGATAAGGCAGCGGGACTCGGATACAAAGACATTATCTACCATCCGAAATTCGAATCATCTTCATCGAACGACAATTCGACTGTGAAGCTGTTCCGGACCGGGATGTTCAATGTCCTCAGCCTTGGAGACGTTCAACATGCCAATATCGGATCGATGTTGAGATCGTGCAAAATTCTCAGTAGAGAAACTGATGTCATGGTTCTAGCCCATCATGGCGCTGACAACGGCATCACTACCAAGAAATTTCTGGAGTGCATTCGACCGTCTCTGGCGATTTGTACGAGCAACTACGACAATCAGTATGATCATCCTCACCAGAATGTCAGGGCGCTTCTGCACGAACAGGAAATCAGGCTGTGCACCACGAAGACAGGAGATGTGATCGTCGAGTCCATGGCGCCACATCGCTCCGAGTACCGCGTGATCAATCTGAAAGCGGGCTCGACTGAGGTGTCATCCACCAAGTCTTTCAAAGCAAAGAAGTCACACTTGCTTTCCGCAAACCCAGACGCGGTTCGAAATATCTACAATCCAGGATTCAAGGGCATCAAGCATTGATGCGACCGTCTCCTTCTTCGTAAGCGTCCGCCCACCTCACCTTGACGCAGCTGGCTTCCACGTGTGGGGCAGCAGTTCTCCGATGTGCTTGTCCAGGGTCGTCGGCAGTCGGGTGAGGACATCGGTCAGCCAGGCGTGCGGGCAGTGGTCGTTGGCTTTGGCCGTCGCCAGCAGGCTCATGATCGCGGCGGCGCGTTGGCCCGCAGTGTCGCTGCCGGCGAACAGCCAGTTCTTCCGGCCCAGAGCAATCGGGCGGATGGCATTCTCGATGGCGTTGTTGTCGATCGGGTAGCGGCCGTCGTCCAGATAACGGCTCAACGCCGCTGCCCGTTTGAGGGTGTAATCGATCGCATTGGCGGTGCCGCTGTTGCCGACGATGGTCGGTCGCAGTCGCGTCAGCCATTCGAACAGCGCATCGACGATGGGCTTGGCATGGTGTTGTCGATGCGCGTATCGATCTTCAATGCGCATCTCCCGCGCCTGCTGTTCGATTGCGTACAGCCGTGCGATCCGCTGCAGTGCCTCAGCGGCGATCGCGCTTTTGTTCGCTTTGTGCAGCTCGAAGAACTTGCGCCGCGCGTGCGCCCAGCAGGCCAGCTCGAGGATGCCGCCTTTGAACAGCGCCGCGTAGCCGGCGTAGCCATCGACCATCAGTGCGCCTTGCCAGCCATTGAGGAAGGCGCTGGCGTGCTGGCCGCTGCGGCTTTGGCAGTAGTCGAAGATCACGATCGGCGCGTCTTCGGATGCGCTTCGATATGCGAACAGATAGGCGCGCTTGGTCTTGCCCGCACCCGGGTCGAGCTGCGCCACCGGGGTTTCGTCGGCGTGCAGCACGCCGCAGCCGTGCAGCTGCAGACGCATCGCGTCCACCGGCGGCTGCAAGCGGATGCCCACCGCACCGATCCATTCGGCCAGCGTCGTGCGGCCGATCTGTACGCCGCTGCGCGCCAGGATCGCTTCTTGCCGGTACAGCGGCAGATGATCGGCATACTTGGACACCACCACCTGCGCCAACAGGCCCGGCGCGGCGAGGCTGCGATCGATGAGCGCTGGCGCCACCGGCTCGGCCACCACCGTCTCGCAGGCGCGGCAGGCGTACTGCGGGTACACGTCGCGACGCACGAAAAACCGCAACGGCTCATAGTCCAGCGTCTCGCGCACGTGTTCGCCGATCTTCACCAACGCGCCCACGCAGCGGCCGCAGGCGCAGCCTTCCGGCGCGTGCACGGTCTCCACCCGCTGCAGTTCCGGCGGCAACGGACGACGCACTGCAGGCGTGCGCGGCGTGTGTGTCGACGTTGGATCGCGCAGCGCGTCGAGTTCCGCCTCCACCGCAGCGATATCCGCCGCCATCGTCTCCTCGAATAGCGCCCGCTGCTCGGGATTGAGCTGCTCGGAGCGCACCGCGAACTGCAGCCGACGCAGCCGCGCGATCTCCGCCGTCAGTTTCGCGATCTTTGCGGTCTTGTAGTCGATCTCGGAGGTCTTGCGCGTGATCGTGCGCTCGTGCGCTGCGATCAATGCATCGCGTTCGATCAGTTTTAAGTCGCGTTCGATTAGCTGCGCATCACGCTCGAACAACGTCGCGTCAAATCGCATCTGCTGTTCGATCAGCATCGCTCGCAATAGCGAGATGTCGTCGATGTGATGGATGTCCGCGCTGCGCATGAGGCACAGCGTAACGATTTACAGCGTTCCTGCAAGCACGTTTGTACGACGCATGCGTTGCCAGTCGATACCGCGCATCAACCACTCACACTGCGATGCATCCAACGACCACACCGCATCGCCATCACGCGGCCAATGAAAGCGACCGTCATGCAACCGACGCACCGCCAGCCACACCCCATGCGCATCCACACACAGCACCTTGATCCGTGTCCCCGAACGATTGCGGTAAATATATGCGCCGCCATCCACCGGATCGCGCCCCAGCGACGCCTGCGTCAACCGCCACAACCGATCCACACCACAGCGCAGGTCCACCGGCTCACGCGCCAGCCACCACCCCGTCGGCCTCAACATGCCCGCAACTCACGCAGCCAACGCGACAACGCCTCCGAAGACAGCGACGACGGCAGCCGCAGCATCACCCCGTTACCCAGCGACACCTCGATCGCAGCACAACACTGATCCGCAGCCTGTGCGCTCACGACCACAGGCAACAGCGCAGGCCCAGCAGACAGCTTGCGGCACCAATACCCGAACGTCTGCACAGCAACGCCCTGCTGCACGCACCACGCCCGCTGACTCAACCCGCTACGCCGCCACGCCGCAATCCGTTCTTCCCACACCACCGCCTTCGCTTGTCTTGACATCACCTGCCTCCCGGCTGAAAGAGCCGGGACCGTGCATGAGATCAGGGCCGAGGGGAAGGTGAGGTGGGCGGACGCTTACCCTTCTTCCGCAATCGTTAGTCTCGTGCAGGGCAGGCATTGACGCCATAAAACCGCTCTCCCGAGACCACACGTAACTCATTGACCTGGAAGGAATTCCGAAAATCGTCCTGTGGACTTGACAATCGGGAAGTCCACAGGGACGGAGAGAGAGAGAGGGAGAATTTGGCGAATTTTTCGCCAAACAGGGCCAAGGGGGGCGGGACTGAAGTCCACAGCCAAAACGCGAAACCCCCGCAAATGCGGGGGTTTCGAGATACGGCAGAGAGGGTTTGCCGTGGTGTATTGGTCGGGGTAGCCGGATTCGAACCGACGACCACCAGTCCCCCAGACTGGTGCGCTACCAGGCTGCGCTATACCCCGGGTAGTCGGATATTGTACCTGCTTGCATGCGAACTGGGCCAGCGATCAGCGCTTCAGCAGCTGCAGCACTTCTTCCAGTTCCATCCGCACCTGGCGGATGATCTGCGAGCTCATCGCCGATTCCTGCTTGGCGCCGTCGCCATCCAGGCGTAGACGCGCGCCGCCGATGGTGTAGCCCTGTTCGTACAGCAGGCTGCGGATCTGGCGGACCATCAGTACGTCGTGGCGCTGGTAATAACGGCGGTTGCCGCGACGCTTCACCGGCTTGAGGCTGGGGAACTCGGTTTCCCAGTAGCGCAGCACGTGCGGCTTGACGTCGCACAGCTCGCTGACCTCACCGATGGTGAAATAACGCTTCGCCGGGATCGGCGGAAGCTCTCGATTGCTGCCGGGATCAAGCATCGGAGCCTCCAGAGAAGGCTTCGACGCGTTCCTTCAGCTTCTGGCCCGGGCGGAAGGTCACCACGGTGCGGGCCGAAATCGGAATCTCTTCGCCGGTTTTGGGATTGCGGCCAGGGCGCTGGTTCTTGCGCCGCAGGTCGAAATTGCCGAACCCCGACAGCTTGACCTGGCGCCCCTGCTCCAAGGCCCCGCGGAGCACGTCGAAGAACGCGTCCACGAATTCCTTCGCCTCGCGCTTATTCAGTCCGACTTCGTCGAACAGTCGCTCGGCCATTTCAGCCTTGGTCAATGCCATCCGTTTCCCCCAAAACGAGCCCAGATCACGCCCGGTCCGACCGATACATGTCGACCCGGCCCGGGTTCACGAGCGGATTTCCGCCCCGTGTTCCCCGCGTAACGCAGCGATGACCTGAGCCATCACCTGATCGATATCGCGGTCGGTCAGAGTGCGTGATTCTTCTTGGAGAATCAAGCCCATAGCGAGGCTCTTGCATCCGGTTTCGACCCCTTTGCCGACATAGCGGTCGAACAGCCGGAGGTCCCGCAACGAGGGGCCTGCGGCACGTTTTACGGTGCCCGCCACGGCGGCCCAAGAGACGCTCTCCGGGACGACGAACGCGAGGTCCCGGCGGACGGACGGGTAGCGGCTGAGCGCCGCCGAGCGGGCCAGCGGGCGCTGCTGCAGCGCCGCAAGATCGACCTCGAACGCCACTGCGAGTGCATCCAGATCCAGCGCCTTCTGCAGCCGCGGATGCAGCTGGCCGATCCAGCCGATCTGGACAGCCTCCCCGGCTCCACCGATGCGGAATACGTCAGCCGAACGACCGGGATGCCCCCACGCCGCCTGCGACGGACGGTAGTCGAGTTCGGCGCCGGCCGCGATGGCCAGGCTGTCCAGATCGCCCTTCAGATCGTGAAAGTCGACCGGACGGCCCTGCGCGCCCCACTGCTCGGCCTGGGCATCGCCGCAGATCACCGCCGCGAGGCGGCGGGTCTCCAGCGGCGCTTCGGCAGCACGGGCCGCGAAGACCTTGCCGACCTCGAACAGCCGCACCCGCGG
>JAYUIZ010000589.1:0-1765 GCA_043765595.1 Lysobacter sp.
GGCCATCGTGTGTATACCATCGCCTTGACCGAATGGTCTTCACGACATCGCGTAGTGCCGCCGTATCAGGAATTTGCTTGCCTCGTAGATGACGGGACAATAGATCCCTTTTGGTCCGGTCTGGATCATTGGCATCATCGTAGAGATACGCCGGAACTTGTCCGAATTCGCGGGTATGTGCATGCACGAACCATTGAAGCACCGCTTCAATCGGGTTGAAGTTGTCAATCTTGCCGTCGGCCGTTGTCATGGACGGAGCAAGCAGCAAGATGAGATCTGGGCCGCCGAAAGTTGCTTTGGTCCGTTGAAGAAATCCGCTCGTCATTGGGATGAAATAGTGCTCTGCGAGTGCAGGTAGGGCTTCATCGCGTGAAAGGGCATCGAGCGATATTTTTCCGATCACCGAAATGTAGTTGTCTCGAAGGTGTCCAAGTCTCGTCGCCACAAACATCGCGAACTCGTCATCTGTGCACTTCGCCAACGGCTGCCGGATCATTTGGTCCAGGATCTCTGGAAATAGCGTCCAGTCGTAGTCGCCCTCACTGGCGAGCCGATCCAGTAGCTTTCGTGCCGCCACGTCTCCATGGCCGCGTAAGTCGAAGGCTCCTACAATGAAGCGTAGGCATTCCCCGATAGTCGGGTAGGGCGATTTGTTGTCTGCTGCGTTAGTCCGTGTCATTCGCTTACGTCCTTGGCGGTCGGCGTCGATGAGCGACCATGGGGTAGAGTCTGCCTGCGAGTGGTGTCTTGTGGAGCCAGCCGCAGCCATAAAGGCCGCGGCTGGCAAGAGTGCGGGCTAGGCTCAGACTGGGCGTGCCTTTTTCGGTCGGCTAGGCGGGCGAGGAACGTTCTTGGCCGATACGCTCTGGGCCGTCGCAGCGAAACTGCCCTTTGGAATGCGGCCGTCATGCGCCTTGGCCGTGGCCGATTGGATCCGGGCGGCGGCATCGCGCGTCATCGGGGTCTTCCCTGCTTTGAGGTTCTTGGACATTTGGAGATCCTGGATTTACCGGGTCATTCCGGCCAGTGAAGGATGTCGATGCGCTGCCGAAGGCGCTACGGCGCGTCAAGCCGAAATTTTTCCAGCGTGATCCGAACACACTGCCCCTTGGCATGAGCGCGGTTGGACCGGGCGGATCAATCCTGGTGGCGTAGGGCGAGGTGGTCTGCATGGGCGGCTCCTGTGAAGCCCAGACCCACGGGAGGCGTGGGCGTGAGGCAAGGAGCGGGCACCCCAGACCCAGTCGCCCCGGGTCGGTAGAATAGGGGCAGGACCGGGCACACTGCGAACCTGCCGCAGGTGCGCTAGCCCGTCCCCCGACGATGTCGAAGGATTGCGCGATGAGAAGCCCCCCCACAGCCCTGCGTTTGGCGCCCGCTACGCCCACGGGGCACATTCAATCCCTCCAGCGTCCGATCAGTCTGTCGCGATGGTCGCCGGTTTGGCTGATGACCCTCGCCCTGAGCGTATCGGCCTGCGCACACACTCCACATGCTCTGCCTGCGAAGGAACCCGCTATGAACACCTCTGATGCCACTACGGCGACCAATCCTTTGCTGACTTCGGAGGCTGTCGGTAGACGTTTCTTGTCGTTGATTGATCGATTGAACGCGAATGGTGACATCACGCTTGGACAGCTTGCGGAAGCAATGGACGTGCCGGTCGCGGAGATGGAGCCGCGACACAATGGCTACTCAGCGGCATTTCCGCTCAATGAAAGCTGGCTCTATGCGCTGGATTTGTGGCAGGAAACCGCATCCAGTC
>JAYUIZ010000590.1:0-4882 GCA_043765595.1 Lysobacter sp.
TCTGCACCCATCTGGGCTGTTCGCCTGAGATGAAGGCCGAGATCCGGCCCGAACCGTTCGATGCCGATTGGAAGGGCGGTTACTTCTGCCCGTGCCACAAATCGAAGTTCGACATGGCCGGCCGCGTCTACCAAGGCGTACCCGCGCCGACCAACCTTCCGGTGCCGCCGCATTATTTCGCCGATGACAACACCATCATCATCGGTGTCGACCCGGAAGGGAGCGCTTAAGCCATGGCGAACATTCTGATGCGCACCGCAGACAACGTGATGGGCTGGGTTAACGACCGCGCGCCCGGTCTGATGCCGTTCTACCGCAAGCATATGAGCGAGTACTACGCGCCGAAGAATTTCAATCTCTGGTACATCTTCGGCGTCCTCGCCACCGTGGTGCTGGCCAACCAGATCATCACCGGCATCTTCCTGACGATGCACTACAAGCCGAGCGCGGCAGAAGCCTTCGCCTCGGTCGAATACATCATGCGCGACGTCGCCGGCGGCGACATCATCCGCTACATGCACAGCACCGGCGCTTCGCTGTTCTTCGTCGTCGTGTACCTGCACATGTTCCGCGGCATGATGTACGGCTCCTACCAGAAACCACGTGAACTAGTGTGGATTCTGGGCATGCTGATCTACCTTGTGCTGATGGCCGAAGCCTTCCTGGGTTACGTGCTGCCGTGGGGTCAGATGTCGTTCTGGGGCGCGAAGGTGATCATCTCGCTGTTCGGCGCGATCCCCTATATCGGCAATGCGCTGACCGAATGGATCATGGGCGATTACCTACCCGGCGATGCCACACTGAACCGTTTCTTTGCGCTGCACGTCATCGCCCTGCCGCTGGTGCTGCTGCTGCTGGTGGTGCTGCATCTGGGCGCGCTGCACGAAGTCGGCTCCAACAATCCAGATGGCGTCGAAATCAAGAAAGGCCCGAAGGGCAACCGCTGGTCGGCCACCGCGCCCGCCGATGGTGTGCCATTCCATCCGTACTACACGGTGAAGGACACGTTCTTCGTCGGCTGCTTCCTGACCATCGCGGCCTTCATCCTGTTCTTCGCTCCGGCTTTCGGCGGCTGGTTCCTGGAGCACGACAACTTCGCGGAAGCCAATCGCCTGGTGACGCCTGCCCATATCAAGCCGGTGTGGTACTACACGCCTTACTACGCGATGTTGCGCGTGGTGCCGGACAAGCTGGGCGGCGTGATCGTGATGTTCGCGGCGATCGCGATACTGTTCCTGCTGCCCTGGCTCGATCGCGCCAAGGTCAAGTCCTATCGCTATCGCGGCAAACTGTCGTGGACGATGCTGCTGCTGTTCGCACTGAGTTTCGTGTGGCTGGGCAAGATCGGCGCGGGTACGGGTACGGATCCGGTCGAGACTTGGATCGGCCGCGTGCTGACCACTTACTACTTCCTGTTCTTCCTCACCATGCCGGTGTGGACGAAGATCGATAAGACCAAGCCGGTTCCTGATCGGGTGAAGATGCATGACTAAGCCATCGACGATGAAGTTCTCGCGCCTGAAACGCATGGCGGTGCTGTTCGCCGCGTTGGCGATGTCGGCCTCTGCGCTGGCGGCCGAGGGCGGAGATGTGCTTCAGGCGGGCACCGACTTGGAAGATACGGCCTCGCTGCAGCGCGGCGCCCAGCTGTACATGAACAACTGCGCCGGCTGTCATTCGCTGAAATACATGCGCTACTCGCGCATCGCTGAAGATCTGGGTCTCAGCGAAGAACAGGTGATGACCAACCTGAACTTCACTGGCGCCAAGTTCGGCGAACACATCGTCAACTCCATGCCGGCCGCGCAATCTGAAAAATGGTTTGGCAAGGCGCCGCCGGATCTCAGCGTGATCTCGCGAGTCCGCGGCAGCGACTGGATCTATACGTACCTGAAATCCTTCTATCTGGACGAAACGCGGCCGCTGGGCTGGAACAACAAGCTGTTCCCGAACGCATCGATGCCGAACCCGCTGTGGGAAATGCAGGGTCTGCAGCATGCGGTCTACGGCAAGAAGAATGCTGCGACCGGCGAAGCGCCGGTCGAGCGTCTGGAGATCGCACGGACCGGGACGCAGAACGCAGCGGATTTCGACCGCACCGCGCGCGACATCACCGCGTTCCTCGAATATATCGGCGAACCGGGTGCATTGAAGCGCCAGCAGACGGGCGTCTGGGTGATTCTGTTCCTGGTCTTCTTCACCCTGATGGCCTGGCTGCTCAAGAAGGAATATTGGCGCGACGTGCACTGATGACAGAGCGATTCCTTCGCGCGACGATCACCTGCGAGGCGGCTGGCTTGTCCGGTCGTGCTTGCTCTTGAGGATGGATGGCGAGTCTGCGTATGCGTAACACTCTCACCCTGTTTTCTTCCGTTGACGATGTGCTCTGCCATCGTGCCCGCCTGGTGCTGGCGGCGAAAGGCGTGACCTACGATCTGGTGCCGGTGGATCCCCAGAATCCGCCTGAAGATCTGATCGATCTGAATCCCTATCACTCGGTGCCCACGCTGGTCGAGCGCGACCTGGTGCTTTACGCCGCCTCGGTGGTTAGCGAATACCTGGACGAGCGCTATCCGCATCCGCCGCTGATGCCAATTGATCCGCTGTCGCGTGCGCGCCTGCGTCTGGCGATGCTGCGTATCGAACACGACTGGGTGCCGCAGGTGCAGGCTGTGCAGTTCGGCACCAAGCAGCAAGCGGAGGCCGGACGCAAGCGTCTGCGCGAGCTGTTGACCGCTGCTGTGCCGCTGTTCAAGGCGAGCAAGTTCTTCCTGAACAACGATATGAGCCTCGCCGACTGCGCGATGGCGCCGATCGTCTGGCGCCTGCATGCGCTGGGCGTGCCGCTGCCCAGCGACGGCAAAGTGATCGAGGATTACGGCAACCGCATCTTCCGCAATCCCGGGTTCATCCGCAGCCTGACGCAGCAGGAAAAGAGCCTGCGCGCTCTGCCTGTTTGACCGCCGGCCTGCGTGATTGTCCGTCCGATGTTTCCGTCCTATTTTGCCGCGAGTACACTCCGGCCATGACCGATGGCCTCGCCCCTGGCATGAGCAGCCGTCGCCCGTATCTGCTGCGGGCGATGTACGAATGGATCGCCGACAATGGCATGACTCCGCATCTGCTGGTCGACGCCTCTCGTCCCGGGGTGCGGGTGCCGGCGTTCGCGGTGAACGACGGCAAGGTCGTGCTCAACGTCGCCGTCCGCGCCGTGGCCGCGCTGGAAATGGGCAACGAAGAGATTTCCTTCACCGCCCGTTTCGGTGGGGTCAGCCACCAAGTACGGGTGCCGATCGGCGCGGTGTTGCTGATCTATGCCCGCGAAACAAGCCAAGGCATGGCCTTGCCTGACGAAGCCATCGGCGCGTCGGTCGCCGCGGACGAGGCCGAGGTGCAGGAAGATCTCGACGCGGACGCGGATGGCGGCGATGATGGTGGCGACAGTGGCGGGGACGGCGGCAATCGCACTCCGCCGTCGAAACGCGGTGGTCATCTCAGAGTCGTCAAGTAGTCCTATCGAAGCTGCGGGCGATCTTGCCTGCACTCAGCCTGGTCCGGGGGGAACCATGCCATCAATCCAGCATTACCTTGGCGGCCGAAGCGACAGGGCCGCTGAAAGACACCAGGCGATTGCCGCGCAGGACCAGCCGCGCGATGTGGCGGTCGGTGCCGTCCTCGGAGTATTCAAAGCGGAAACTGCGCTCGAAACCGAGTCGGCCGTCCTCGCCACGATGCAGGCGCAGGCCGGTCGCGTGTACGGTGTGGTCGATCAGCTGCACGGCTGCAGTGTGGCAAGCCTCGCCTCCGAGCTGGATCGCCCGTTCGGCCGCGGCACGCGACGCACTCCAGAATGCGAACCCCATCGCACCCAAAATCATCAAGATCAGTAAAGTCGGCATCTGTTCAATCTGCGGCCTGCGTGCCCCGGATGCAATCCCTGAATGTCGCCCTGGAGCGCAACCTCAATGATGAAGCTCGTATTCGCCGCCGATCACATGCAGATCCTCCTAGAGCCGGGGGTCAAGCGGATCGGCTCTGCGCCCGATGCCGACATCGTGCTGCGCGGCGAGGGCGTGCTTCCCCAGCATTGCGAACTGCAGGTCAATGCGCAGGGCGTGATGTTGAAGATCGCGCGCGGTGCTGCGGTCAGCGTCAACCAGCGGCTGGTCGACGGCTTGCTGTCCCTGCGGCCCGGCGATCAGATCACCTTCGATACGGTGGAGGCCACACTGGTCGTGATCGAAACGGTTCGCCCGGGGGAAGGCACGCCGCCGCCCGTCATCGACGATGTCAACGTCACCACCGTGCGCGCGGCGTTGCCGAAGTACATGCTGCGCGCGCTGACCGGGCGGATGCTCGGCCGCAGTTATGCCTTGACCGGCGCGACCGTCGTCGGTCGCGCGCCGGATTGCCAACTGCGGCTGGACGACACCAATCTTTCGCGCAAGCACGCCAAGCTCATTCCTACCAACGAAGGTGTGGTGATCGAGGATCTGGGATCCACCAACGGCAGTTTCCACAACGGCAAACGCGTGCAGCGGGCAGTGGCCCAGGCCGGCGACGAGATCGGTTTCGACACCCTGCGTTTCCAGTTGCTGGAGCTGGGTCAGGAAGGCGCTCACGCGATGCCTGCGACCCGCGCCGGTATGCCGCGTTGGGTGTGGTTGGTCGTTGCGCTGGTCGTGATCGCTGCGCTGGTGTTCGCGTTTCGATAGAAGGCTGAGGTGGTTCGGCGCGGGCTGTTGTTTACAAGCCCACAGGCGGCGGCCCCAGCTTCAATGACAGATCGATTGCGCGGATGTGTTTGGTCAAGCCGCCGATCGAAATGCAGTCGACGCCGTCCTCGGCGATGCCGCGCAGCGTGGTCATATCCACGCCGCCG
>JAYUIZ010000591.1:0-1762 GCA_043765595.1 Lysobacter sp.
GTGGACGGGCAGGGTAACTTTGGCTCGGTCGACGGCGACAACGCTGCGGCGATGCGTTACACCGAAGCGCGCATGGCCAAGCTCACCCACGAGCTGATGGCCGATATCGACAAGGACACCGTCAACTTTCAGCCGAACTACGACGAGAAGGAACAGGAACCGACGGTGATGCCGGCGCGGTTCCCGAATCTGCTGGTCAACGGTTCCGCCGGCATCGCGGTCGGCATGGCCACCAATATCCCTCCGCACAATCTTTCCGAAGTCATCAATGCCACCATCGCATTGCTGGACGATCCGTCGATCGACATCGACGGCCTGATGCAGTTCATCCCCGGCCCGGATTTCCCCACCGCGGGCATCATCAACGGCGTCGGCGGCATCCATCTGGCGTATCGCACCGGCCGCGGTCGCGTGCGCATGCGCGCCCGCGCCGAGGTCGAAGTGGCCGACAACGGTCGCGAGGCGATCGTTGTCACTGAAATTCCCTATCAGGTGAACAAGGCGCGGCTGATCGAAAAGATCGCCGAGCTGGTGAAGGAAAAGAAACTCGAAGGCATCAGCGAGCTGCGTGACGAGTCCGACAAGGACGGCATGCGCATTTTCATCGAGGTCAAACGCGGCGATTCAGCCGAAGTGGTGCTCAACAATCTCTATCAGCAGACGCAGATGGAGTCGGTGTTCGGCATCAACATGGTGGCGCTGGTGGACGGCCGTCCGCAGCTGCTCAATCTCAAGCAGATCCTCGAAGCCTTCGTGCGCCATCGCCGCGAAGTGGTCACCCGCCGCACCATTTTCGAATTGCGCAAAGCCCGCGCCCGTGCGCATATCCTAGAAGGCCTGACCGTTGCGCTGGCCAACATCGACGAGATGATCGAGTTGATCAAAACCTCGGCGAACCCAAACGAAGCGCGCGAACGACTGCTCGCCAGAACATGGGATGCGGGCCTGGTGGCGAGCCTGCTCGCCGCCGCCGGCAGTGATGCGTCCAAGCCGGAAGATCTGCAGTCGGGCGTCGGTTTGATTGAGGGTACGGATTCAAAGCCGTACTACCAACTCACCGAGGTGCAGGCCAAGGAAATTTTGGAAATGCGCCTGCACCGCCTCACCGGACTGGAGCAGGACAGGCTGACCGAGGAATACAAGAATCTGCTCGAAGTCATCCGTGGGTTGATCGAGATCCTCGAAAACCCCGATCGCCTGCGCGAAGTCATCCGCGACGAACTGCGCGAAGTGATGGAAGCCTTCGGCGACGAGCGTCGCAGCGAAATCCGCGCCAGCGAGGAGGATCTCGACATCCTCGACCTGATCGCGCCGGAAGACGTGGTGGTGACGCTCTCGCATTCGGGCTACGCCAAACGCCAGCCGGTCACGGCGTATCGTGCGCAGAAGCGCGGCGGTCGCGGCCGTAATGCTGCTGCGACCAAGGACGAGGATTTCATCGACCAGCTGTGGCTGGTCAACACCCACGACACCCTGCTGACGTTCACCAGCAGCGGCCGGGTGTTCTGGCTGCCGGTATATCAGCTGCCCGACGCCGGCCCGAATGCGCGCGGCCGGCCGATCATCAACTGGCTGGCGCTGGAGCAGGGCGAGCAGGTGCAGGCCGTCGTTCCCGTGCGCGAGTACGACGAAGGCCATTTCGTATTCTTCGCCACCCGCAACGGCACCGTGAAGAAAACGCCGCTGACCGAATTCGCCTACCGTCTTGCGCGCGGCAAGATCGCGATCAACCTCGATGAAGGCGACGCGCTGGTCGGCGCGG
>JAYUIZ010000592.1:0-1760 GCA_043765595.1 Lysobacter sp.
GAGGCGGTCGCATGGGCGGTTTGGCCGGTGTGCTTGCGGGTGGCGACGTCGTCGGCGGCGTGCCTGTTGGCGGGCGCGTCGCTGGCGGCTTCGTCCAAGTGCCGGCGACCGGCGGCGGCTCATTCGGTCGCGAATCGGTGCGCCGCGCGTCGGGCGGAGTCAGGCGCAGTCGCCGGCCGGGATAAATCGTGTACGGCGGCGGGATGCGGTTCCACATCGCCAAATCCAGCGGGCTGACGCCATGCGTGGTCGCGATGCGATACAGCGTGTCGCCCTTGCGGACCAGCGCGGTGGAGCCGGATTTTGGCGGAGGTAGCTGACGCGCCACCGGCGGCTTGCCGCGGGTCGGCTTGCGCACGACGGTCGTGCTGGCGCAGGCGGCCAACAGCGCCGACATCAGCAGGCAAACGAGGACTCTCAAAGCTATGCGTACCGGGCGACGGGCATCGTCGGGTCGAAGGCTGCGTTGTGTCGTCATCGCGGGCGCCTCAACCACCGAACCGCTGCAACAGCTCGCGTACCGCCAGACCGCCGCCGCCGATCAGTACGCTGAAGTAAACGATGGTGCCGATGTTCGCCAGATGCCCCAACAGCACCGCCACGCCATCGCGCTGGATGAAACCGATCGCATACAGCAGCAATGCCAAGGCCGGCAGCGTATTGCTGAAGGGAACCAGGCCGAACGGCGCCATCAGCAGGATCGCGGCGAGAATGAACGCGAGATTGTTGAACACGTCCACGACGCGGCCATCCACCAGCACGCGCACGCGGTGCGGGCGGCTGATCTTCTCCAACCGACGAACCCACAGCAGTCCCGAGGTCAGCCCCGGGCGCAGTTTGTCGGCGGGCAGTGCCTTGCTGCGCAGGCGCGCCGGCAGCCACAGCGGCCGACCGATCAGCCGGCTGATGCCCACCAGCAGGATCGCCGCGCCGAATACGGTACTGACGCCGGGGATCGACACCGGGATCAGGAAAATCAGGGTCAGCAGAATCGTCAGCAGCAGCAGACCTTCGTCGCTGAAAACATCCAGCAGTTCCTGCAGGCTCATGGCATCGGCCGGCAGGCTGTCGATGATGCCGGCGAGCTGTTCGCCGAGCGAACCGCTCTGGCCAGTCGCGTCGGCGGTAGGCATCCGCGCCATGCCGTCAGTCCACCATGCCGGAGAGCAGCGGCACGAACACCACCGGCGCGAGGTCGGTGCGTTCGATATTGCCGTCCGCGTCCTTGCGCAGCTTGATCAAGGATTGCCCGCCGCTGCCGCCGACCGGCGCGATCAACGTGCCGCCAATCGCAAGCTGTTCGGTCAGCGCGTCGACCAGCGCCGGCGCCGCGGCGGTGACGATGATGGCGTCGAACGGACCGTTCTCCGGCCAGCCGATGCGGCCGTCGTCGTGCTTGCTGCGGATGTTCAGGCCAAGCGTGCGGAAACGCTTGCGCGCGGTGCGCAGCAGGTCGCCGATGCGTTCGACGGTATGCACGTCCAGCCCCAGCGCCGCCAGGATCGCGGCCTGATAGCCCGATCCGGTGCCGATCTCCAGCACTTTTTTCGGCGCGACGCCGTCCTCGAACAGCGCCTCGGTCATCCTTGCGACCACCCAGGGCTGCGAAATGGTCTGGCCGTGACCGATGGGCAGCGCGTTGTCTTCGTAGGCGCGCGCGGCCAAGGCTTCGTCGACGAACAGATGCCGCGGCACAGTACGCACGGCGTTGAGCACGTTCTCATTCTGGATCGCGCGGCTGCCGGGCGTGCCTTCGCGCA
>JAYUIZ010000593.1:0-1759 GCA_043765595.1 Lysobacter sp.
GCGATCAGGTTGCTGGCGACGATCGGCCCCCAGCCGCCGCCGCCCATCGCGTCCAGCAGCGCGCCGATGAAACCGATCGTGGATACGTGCGAGGTGACCTCGCGCGGCACCAGCTCGCGGAACGCCTTGAACAGGATCACCACGCCCATCAGCAGCAGATAGCCCGCGATCCAGGGTTTGAGCGCGTCGCCGTCGATCATCGTCAGCAGATAGGCACCGATGCCCGCACCCAGCATGCCGGGCAGCAACAGCCGCCGGAACAGCTTGCGGTCGATGTTGCCGAAGGCATGGTGCGAGATCGCCGAAGTTCCGGTAGTGAAACACTCGGCCGCATGCACAGTGGCGCTGCTCACCGCGGGCGGCACGCCGAAACCGAGCAACAGGCTCGACGCGGTGACGCCGTAGGCCATGCCCAGAGCGCCGTCGATGAGTTGTGCAGCGAAACCGATGACGACATACAGCAGGAAATCCGGGGGCAGTTCCATGCAAGGGATGAGCCGCTGAAGGTTTTCCAGTATCCGTGACGCCTCCCTGCGCAGAAAGTGCGCGCGGGCATAAGCGCATAACGACCGATCCTTTCCGTGCGCAAATGCAGGCGTCTAGGCTCAACGCTCGTCGTTTTTCCTTCTCCAGTCCCCAGGCTGCCATGTCCCCCGCCAATACCGCCCCTTCGCCGGCCACGCTGGCCCAGTCGCCGCTGACTGCCGAGCCCTACGCCCAGATTGCACGACTGGTCGACGGCATGGACAGCGCCGGCCTGTGGTGGCTCTCGGGTTATACCGCCGGCCTCGCCCGCGCGCAGGGCGGCGCTATCGCTACTGCACCCGCCGCCGTCGAACCTGCGGCCGAGCATGCCGAGCGCAGCCGGCTCACCCTGGTCTACGGCAGCCAGACCGGCAACGCCAAACGCATCGCCGAAGCGCTGGCCGCGAAATTCGAGGCGGAAGGCCTGCCCGTCCGCCTGCTCCGCGCCGACGCCTATCCGACTCGGGAGCTCAAGGATGAGCGTTTTCTCGCGATCGTGATCAGCACCCAGGGCGACGGCGACCCGCCGGACGACGCCCGTGCGCTGGTCGAATTCATCGAAGGCAAGCGCGCACCCCAGCTGCCGCAGCTTCGTTTCGCGGTGCTCGGCCTCGGCGACTCCAGCTACCCGCAGTTCTGCGTGATCGGCCAGCGCCTCGACACCCGCCTCGAAGCGCTGGGCGCGCAGCGTTGGGTGGCCCGCGCCGACGCCGATCTCGATGTCGACAGCATCGCCGCACCGTGGTCGAGCCAAGTGCTGGCCGAAGCCAAGGACGCCCTGAAGCCGCGCCCCCAGCTTGCCAGTCTGCCTTTGGCAAGTGTTACGCCGCTGCGCCCGCATATCGCCGCACCGGCAGCATGGACCCGCGAGCGCCCGTTCGCGGCCGAACTGCTGGCGAACCTGACGATCACCGGCCGCGGCTCGGATCGCGACGTGCGTCATCTCGAAGTGTCGCTCGAAGGCTCGGGCCTCGACTACGAACCCGGCGATGCCCTCGGCGTATGGATCGAGAACCCACCGGCCCTGGTGCAGGCCATCTCCGATGCGCTGGATCTGGACGCCGACACGCCGGTCACGCTGGGCGGCGACACCCTGCCGCTGCGCGAATGGCTGGGCCGCAAGCGCGAAATCACCCGCCTCAGCCGTCCATTCATCGCCACCCATGCCGCGCACGCCGGCAGCGATGCGCTCAACCGCCTGCTCGCGCCCGATCAGCGCGAAGGCCTGACCGCA
>JAYUIZ010000594.1:0-1757 GCA_043765595.1 Lysobacter sp.
CAACGAAATCACCGCCACCGCCACCGCGGTGCTGGCCGGCATCGTCGGTATCTCGCTGCTGGTGGGCGGCATCGGCATCATGAACATCTCGCGGGTGCGTTCGGTCACCGACACCAGCATGATGTTCATGATGCCGATGCCGCCCACCAGCAGCGAGATACCGACGATGCCGGCCAGCACCGCGGTGGCGGTGGCGGTGATTTCGTTGAACTGTTTGAGGAACGAATCCGCGGCTTCGATCTTGAAGTCGTCATCTTTGCCGGCGGCGATCCCGCGCGACTGGCGGATCGCGCGCTTGGCGCGGTCGCGCACCGCCGCCACCTGATCGAGCCCGTCGACGGTGAACGTGGCGGCGATATTGTGGTCGGTGTTGTTGCCCATCATCGCGCGGCCGACGTCAAACGGGATCACCGCGTAATTGTCCTGACTGAAGCCCAGGATTTCGCCCTGTTTCTCCATCACCCCAACCACCTTGAACCACTCGCGGCCGATGGTGAAATACTCGCCGACCGGATTCTCCGGCATCTTCAGATTGTCGCGCAGCTCGGTGCCGATCACCGCGACGCGGCGATGGCCCTTGTCGTCGCTGTCGACGAGGAAACGGCCGAATTCCGGATAGCGGTTGTTGACCGCCGAATAGTCGGCGGTAGTGGCCTGCACCTGCGGCAGGGCGGTGCGGCCGTTGTAGCTGGCGCCGGCGGCGTTGACGACCATGATCGGCGCCACTTCCTTCACCCCCTGCAGCCGGTAGCGCAGCACGTCGATGTCGTCGAAGGTGATGGTGTTGAGCTTGCCGGTCTGGAAGTTCTCGTTGCCGTTCACCGCGCGCAGGGTCAGCGCGTTGCCACCAAGGTCGGAAAACTGGTTCTTGATCGAATCGGAAAAGCCCTGCATCAGCGACACCACCGCGATCACCGACGCGGTGCCGATGAGGATGCCCAGCGTGGTCAGGAAACTGCGCATGCGGTGACCGGCCAGGCTGATCAGAGCAGCGCGGAACGCTTCGAGGAAGGCGGACATCAGTGCGTCCCCGCGGGTGCGATGCGGCGGGTGTCTTCGACGATACGGCCGTCGTTGACGCGGATGGTGCGGTGGCAGTGCGCGGCGATATCGGGCTCGTGGGTTACCACCACCACCGTTTGCCCCTGCGTGTGCAATTCATCGAACAGCGCCATGATTTCGCCCGAGGTACGCGAATCGAGATTGCCGGTGGGTTCGTCAGCCAGCAGGATCGACGGCGAACCCACCAGCGCGCGCGCGACCGCGACGCGCTGGCGCTGGCCGCCGGACAGCTGGTTCGGGAGATGACCCATGCGATCAGCCAGGCCGACTTTCGTCAGCGATTCGGTCGCCCGCCGGCGCCGCTCTTCCGAAGGAATGCCGCGATACACCAGCGGCTGCATCACGTTCTGCAGCACGGTCATGCGCGTCAGCAGATGAAAACTCTGGAACACGAAGCCGATCTCGCGGTTGCGCACATGCGCCAGCTCGTTGTCGTTCATGCCCGAGGTATCGCGGCCATTGAGCGTGTAGGTGCCCTCGGTCGGCGAGTCCAGACAGCCGAGCAGATTCATCAGCGTCGACTTGCCCGAACCCGACGGCCCGATCAGCGCGACGTATTCGTTGCGGTCGATGAACAGATCGACGCCGGCCAGCGCCATCACGATTTCATCGCCCATCGCGTAACGCTTGACGATGTTGCTCAGTACGATCATGACGCGTCGTCGCCTGCGCCTTCTTCTGCATCATCGCCGGCC
>JAYUIZ010000595.1:0-4854 GCA_043765595.1 Lysobacter sp.
GACTAAGCCCGGCCGCACGCAGCAGGGCCAGCATTAGAGGATCGTGCGTCGAAGCAGCGGCGGTCGATTCGCCGCGCATCGCGGCCGGCACGTCGGCCGGCACAGCGGGCGGCGCGGGCGCGCCGGCCATCCGATAGACCGGCAGGCCCATCGCCTCAAGCGCTGCGCGCTGTTGGGGGCTCCAGGACGGGCTCACGCCTCCTCCGTCGTCGCTCTGCGCGCCATCCGTCGCGAGATCACTGGCCCGAAAATGGCGAAGGTCGCAAACACGAACAGCAGCACCTTCGGTGGGTCGATCACCAGACCGATGATCGCGATGACGATCGCGAACAGCGTAAAGAAGCGAATGCGGTCGCTATTCGGCCCCGGCTTGCCGCCCTTGAAGCTGGAATAGCGGAAACCGCTGACCATCAGCAGCCCGGCGATCACCGTCACCGCCAGTGCCGGGTAGCGCAGCTCTTCGCCGCTCCAGCCCAGATCGTGCATGGTCCAGACGAAACTGGCCATCAGGCCGGCCGCAGACGGACTGGGCAGGCCGATGAACCAGCGCTTGTCCACCTGACCCACCTGGCTATTGAAGCGCGCCAGCCGCAGCGCGGCGCAGGCGGCATACAGGAACGCGCCGAGCCAGCCGATCTTGCCCATGGTCACACCGTCCAGCTTCATCGACGCCAGCGCCCAGTGGTACATCACCAGCGACGGCGCCATGCCGAAGCTGATCAGGTCGGACAGCGAGTCGTACTGCACGCCGAATTCGCTCTGGGTGTTAGTCATGCGCGCGACCCGACCATCGAGGCCATCCAGCACTGCGGCGATAAAGATCGCCACGCAGGCAGCCTCGAATCGCCCTTGCGACGCGGCGATGATCGCGAAAAATCCGGAAAACAGCGCCGCGGTGGTGAACAGGTTCGGCAGCAGATAAATGCCACGGTTGCGGCGGGGCGCGATAGGCGGTTCAGGTGTGCTCATGCCCGCAGTGTAACGGCAGCGCCGCATCGGGCATAACGTGCGCTGAGTCACAGCTCGGATCAAGTTGCAATGACTCGTCACCGCGACCGGTGATGTACCTCAGGCGACCTCCTGGCGGCCGGGCGCTTGCGCCTGCCGCGCGGGGGTGCTGCAATCGCAACATCGCGGCACCCCGCCGGCCGTTCTGCAGGTATCGTCATGACTCGTGTACGCCGCATCGCCCCGCTCGCTGCCCTGCTCGCCACGCTCACGCTGAGCGGTGCTCCAACGGTCTTCGCCAGCGAGGTCTACCAGTGGAAGGATGCCAACGGCGTTACCCATTACTCGCAGACGCCGCCGTCGCAGGGCAAATTCGCGGCACGCTCGATCTATCACCGCGAACAGGCGGCGGAAGGCCAACCAGCCACAGAGGCTGCGCCCACCGAATCCAAGCAGTGCCTCACCGCGCGCGGCAATATCGAACTGCTGCAGAGTGGCGCCAAGCTGCAGTTGGACAGCGATGGCGACGGCAAGGCCGACAAGGATCTCGACGACAGCGCCCGCTCCGAACAGCTGCGGATCGCACAGACCGTGGCCCGCGTGAACTGCAGCCCCAGCACCGCCAAGGCGCCATGACCGGCGCTGCAGCGCCGCCGCCGCGCTGCTTCCCGGCCGATATCCGGGCAGTTTCGGACTTGGTTTGAAACCAAGTTTTGAACTAGGTTTCAAACCCTTCCGGCCGACATCGGGCAAAATGTGGGGTTCGACCCCTCCTTGTCCGAGTTCCGCCTCATGCGCCTGTCGCAGTTCCACCTCCGTACCGAAAAAGAAACGCCCGCAGACGCCGAGATCGTCAGCCATCAGCTGATGCTCCGCGCGGGCATGCTGCGCAAGCTCGCGGCCGGCCTCTACACCTGGAGCCCGCTGGGCCTGCGCGTGCTGCGCAGGGTCGAGGGCATCGTGCGCGAGGAAATGAACCGCGCCGGCGCGATCGAACTGCAGATGCCGACGATCCAACCGCGCGAGCTGTGGGAAGAAACCGGCCGCTGGGAGAAATTCGGCGGCCAGCTGCTGAAGATCAAGGACCGCAAGGAGGCCGAATACTGCTACGGCCCCACCGCTGAGGAAGTGATCACCGATTTCGCGCGTCAGGAAATCAACAGCTACAAACAGCTGCCGGTGAATTTCTACAACATTCAGACCAAGTTCCGCGACGAAATCCGCCCGCGTTTCGGTGTGATGCGCGCACGCGAGTTCCTGATGAAGGATGCGTATTCGTTTCACATCAGCGATGAAGATCTGTCGCGCGAATACCGCAATATGTACGACACTTACTCGCGGATTTTCACCCGGCTGGGATTGACGTTCCGCGCGGTATTCGCCGACACCGGCGCGATCGGCGGCAGCGCCTCGCACGAATTCCACGTGCTGGCCGATTCCGGCGAAGATGCGATCGCGTTTTCCGATGGTTCGGATTACGCCGCAAACGTCGAACTGGCCGAAGCGGTGTCGCCGGGCGAACGCGCGGCGGCAAGCGAAACGATGCGCAAGGTCGAAACGCCCACGCAGAAAACCTGCGAGGACGTGGCGGCGCTGTTGGGTTTCGCGCTGCAGCGCACGGTGAAGTCTGTCGCGTTGATGGGTGTCGACGCCGAAGGCGCGCCGCAGTTCGTGCTCGCGCTGGTGCGTGGCGATCACAGCGTCAATGAGATCAAGCTTTCGAAGCTGCCCGGCCTCGCCGATTATCGCCTCGCCACCGAAGCGGAAATCATCGAATATCTCGGCAGCGAACCTGGCTTCCTTGGCCCAGTGAAATCGGCGAAGAAGATTCTTATCGTTGCCGACCGCAGCGTCGCCGCGATGCACGATTTCGTGGTCGGCGCGAACGAAGCGGGCTACCACCTCGCCGGCGTGAACTGGGGCCGTGATCTGCCGGAACCCGATCTGGTCGCCGACATCCGCAACGTGCTGGCTGGCGATCCCTCGCCCTGCGGCACCGGCACGCTGGGCATCGCGCGCGGCATTGAAGTGGGCCATGTGTTCGCGCTGGGCCGCAAATATTCCGAAGCGATGAAGTGCAGCGTCCTCGACGCCAACGGCAAGGCCTCGACGCCGACCATGGGTTGCTATGGCATCGGCGTGAGTCGGATCGTGGCCGCAGCAATCGAACAGAACCACGATGCCGCGGGCATCATCTGGCCCGAGGCAATGGCGCCGTGGCAGGTTGCGGTGTGCATCATCAATCCCAAAAACGACGCCACTGTGGTCGCCGCCGCGCAGGCGCTGTACGACGAACTCAACGCTGCCGGCGTGGAAGCGGTGCTGGACGACCGCGGCCTGCGCCCTGGCCCGATGTTCGCCGATATCGAACTCATCGGCATTCCGCATCGCGTCGTGGTCTCTGAGCGCGGCCTCGCCGCCGGCACCTTCGAATATCGCGCGCGTCGCGCGAGCGAAGCCGAGTCGCTGGATCGGGACGCGTTGATGCAGCGTCTGGCGCCGCAGGGCGGATAAATATCGCGTCGATCGAAATTCGATTGACATTATCAATAACGGAAAAATACCGCCGCGATCCGACCGCGGCGATTTTGTTTGTGACGGGCTTGATTTTCCCCGGCCGGCATATTCGCTTATCATCGGCGATTCTGCACATACGCGCAGAGACTCATCCCCGCATTCGGAGCCCCTATGGCACTCGATCTGAAAGGTCTTACAAAAAAGGAACTCGGCAGCTTGATCATCCAGGCAAGGAAGCAGCAGACCGCACTCAAGAAGCGTAAACCCGTCGTCGGCGTGCGCAAAAAATTAGCCGCACTGGCCAAGGCCGAGGGCTACACCATCGCCGAACTCTTCGGCGGCAAAACCGCTGCGAAGACGGCCGCTCCCGCCAGGAAAGCCACAAAAAAGACGGCCAAGAAAGTCGCCAAAAAAGCCACTCGGAAGAACGCCAAGAAAACCGCCACGAAAGCTGTAAAAACGGCGAAGGCCGCAAATACGCGCAAGCCCGGCAAGAAAGTGGCGCCGAAATACCGCAATCCGGCGAATGCCCAGGAATTGTGGAGCGGTCGCGGTAAACAGCCGCGCTGGCTCGCCGAGCAGGTGAAGAAAGGCAAGAAGGTCGAAGATTTCCTGATCAAGAAGTAAGCGCGGGCTCCCTCGAAACGAAAACGCCGGCTTTTGCCGGCGTTTTCGATGGTGCATCCCACCGATGAGGCGGTCACGCGCAAGTTCTGTAGAGCGGTCTTCAGGCCGCTGCTCTTTCCAGAAAGCAGCGGACTGATGTCCGCTTTACGAGGCAGGTCTACGAGGCCGCTACGAAGCAGTTCCGGAAAACACGTAGCTCAGAGATTTCGACGCGTGGGAATCAGGATATTCCCGAACAGCAAGCCTGCCACCAGCGCCAGCAATATGTTCAGCGCCGCGACCATCGCCGCCTGCCCCGCTTCCATGTTCTGCTGCTGCACCAGCGCGAGCAGGCCGCGCAGGCTCGCACTGCCCGGCACCAGCATGATGATGCCGGGAAGCCGCACCAGCGCGCCCGGGCGGTTGAACCAGCGCGCATACCCGTTGCCCAGCGCGGTCATCGCCAACGCGGCGACGAAAATGCCGACGGTGCTGCCCCACTCGCCGCCGACAAATCGCGAAATCAGATATCCGGTCGCGGCCGACAGCATCACCAGCGGATAATCGCGACGGCCGGTGCGAAACAGCACCGCGAACCCATACGTGCCGAGCATCAGGGCCAAGCCTTCGACCCAGTCGGGCTGCGGCCGCAGCGCGCGGATCTGCGGTTGGATCCCCACCATCTCCGCGGCGGTCAGCGCCACCATCATGCCGATGGCGAGCTTGAGGATGGTGCTCATCGCACCGGCAAAGCGCGCGGTGCCAGAGACCAGATTCTGGTTG
>JAYUIZ010000596.1:0-1753 GCA_043765595.1 Lysobacter sp.
CTCGGTTTGCCGCAGCCTTGCGCCAGCTACGAACAGGGGCTGGCGCGTGGAGTCGTCAAGCTGCTGGAGCGAGCCGATCTTGGCAGGGAAGCCCGAAGCCGCCAGCGTTGTCTTGACCTCCAGGGCGCCGGTGCCGAGTTCGAAGTCCTGGATTCCATCGAGCGGGCCAACCCACGATTCGATGGCCTGCGCGGCAGGGATGCCAGCGTCGATGATGGCTCGAAGCAGCGTGAGCTCGCCGATCAATCCAATCTCGGCCTCCGGGCTGAGCGCCTGCGTACCCTTGCGCATGAACTCCTGCCAGGCCCCGACGCGCGCGATGAAGACGCGCAGGAGCTTGGCTTCATCGGCTCCGGCGGCCGCGGTGTCGTCGAGGGCTCCGACGACATCGCACGACATGGCTGCGAACAACTCGGAGCTGCCTACGGGCTTGCGGGTCAGCGCAAGCCAAAGCCAGCCATCGCCACTTGGGGCCACTCGTTCGACGGCGAAACCTTGGCCCTCCGGGAGTTTGCCCGCCGCTGCCATCCGCGCGGTTGGAAAGCCCACCAGCACCGCTTCGGCGTTGTCGGGGGACCGGCGCCCGGCCTGCAATTGAAGAGAGCCAGCCGAAGGCAGGGAAATAGCTTGCCATCCCTGTCCAATGTCGGCGCCGATGAGCGACGACCACGCCATGAGGAACTCGTTACTCGGACGGGCCATATTCCTGCAGCCAATAGAGAAGGTTCACTTCGTATTCCACGCGGATGCCGGTCTCGTTCGACGGGAAGGCAATGGCGAATGCCATGATCGGCTTGTCCCAGCCAGGCACGATGAGGTTTTCAGGGAGCGTGGGCTTTCCCTTGTAGTAAGCGGCGAGGGAGTAAAGCAGCAGCAGGCCGCGATCAGCGTCGCCGCCAAGCCGGTCGCGCGCCTCCCGGATTCCCTTGCCGCTGGGGCTGTTTGGCAGGTTGACCCGGCCTCGCGCGGGCTCGGGCTTCCACGCCGCGCGCGTGCGGGCCAGAGCGTCGCGCCAAACGTCATCGCCGAGGTCGATGCCCTCATCCTTGGGGTCGGTAAGCACGCCGATTGCGAACATGGCCGGGTCCCTCGCGCCGGGCGGCTCGGGGTCCTCTGTCTTGCGCGTCTGAAGGGACTTCGGCTCGAAACCGCCCGGAAAGGTATGGGGCGCGCCAACGCCTTCGCCGCCAGACAACAGCGCGACGCTCCATTGCTTCAACTTGCCGATGTCGAGCATCTTGGAGATGAAGTCGGAGAGCACCGCCGACTTGGCGCTGGTGGCATTCGGGTGGGTCGCGTAGGCGCCAAGGAATGAAAGCACCTTGGCCGCATCCACATCCTTCCAAAGGCGCGCGCCAGGCCAAGAATCGGCTTCGCCCTCGCGGGGATGCTTCGGCCCGTCAATGAACTTCGACCCCAGGGACGCGACCAACGCGTCGGTTGCGGCGAGGTTGGCCCGCTGGACCCCGGCATCCCGATGGAAGAGGATGGTTTGGGGCCGGGTGCCGCTATAGGTCAGCGACAGCGTCTGCGCGTTGCGCATCTTCAATGGCGAAGTGACAGTGAGCACCTCGTGCGACATCACCTTGAGGCCGTATTGCTCCGGGGTGAGCTTGGCCTTCGCCATGAAGTCGAACTCCTCGCGCAGCTCCTCGGAGGCGTCGGCGATATGGCCGAACCACTTCACCAGGTCCGGCGAGGTGTAGAGGCGGCAGAGGTCCAGGTAGCCAGGCCGGTAGCCGAACCATCGGCC
>JAYUIZ010000597.1:0-1751 GCA_043765595.1 Lysobacter sp.
CTCACTCGCCTACCCACGACACTGGACAAGGACATCGGCGAGCTGCTGCCACATTGCTGGAAACCAGCTGCGTCAAGGTGAGGTGGGCGGACGCTTACGACAGACCGTCGGCAATGGATAATATGACGCAATCCTCAGGGGGGTGTCGTGCGACCGCCATCGCGGCTTCGGTGCCGTGTGACGGCAATTGACGAAACTTTAATCCCTGACCGATTACAACGTCATCCCCCGTCGAACCGGAGCTGCCGCCGCGATGAATCCCCCCCAGATCACGCCTTCCGTGCGCGACATTGCTGTGGGTTTAGTTTGCGCGCTGCTGCTGTCGGCCTGCGCCACCACGACGTCGTCCACCGGGCGCAAGCAATACGTTGGCGCGGTGTCGCAGGAACAGCTCGACCAGTTGGGTACCCAGGCCTTCGATCAGATGAAGGGCCAAAAGCCGCTGACGCAGGACGGCAAGCAATCCGCTTATCTGTCCTGCGTGGTCGACGCTATCGTCCGCGAACTCCCGCCGCAGTGGCGGCAGGGCGGCTGGCAGGAGGCGGTATTCGTCGACAAGAACCCCAATGCTTTCGCGCTGCCCGGCGGCAAGGTCGGCGTCTACACCGGAATTTTTGATGTCGCCCGCAATCAGGACCAGCTGGCGGCGGTGGTCGGGCATGAGATTGGCCATGTCATCGAGCGCCACCACGATGAGCGCGTGACCCGGCAGATGGGCGCCTCGGGCGTCGTCCAGCTGCTCGGTGTGATTGCCGGTGCGAAATACGGTGACGGCGGTTCGCAGCTCGCCACCCAGGGCGGCAGCCTGCTCGCGCAGGGCGGATTTCTGCTGCCCGGTACCCGCGAACAGGAGACTGAGGCCGACGTTGTCGGCCAGCGACTGATGGCGCAGGCGGGATTCGATCCGCGGCAGGCGGTGGATCTGTGGCAGAACATGCTCGGCGCCAGCGGCAGCCGTCCGCCGGAATGGCTGTCGACCCATCCGGACCCCAGGTCCCGCATCGGCGAACTGCGCAAACGCGCCGAGACCCTGATGCCGACCTATGAGCAGGCCCGCGCCGCCGGCCGCAAGCCGGCCTGCGGCTGAGGCGCATTCACGTTTATGCTTCCCCTCCGCGGCGAACCCGCACTCATCGCGACGGTCTTCGTGCCGTCCCCGACGTTTCCAGCACTGAGACTTACCATGACCGCTTCCGTCCTTCGCGTCCTTCCGAAAAACGCTCTCAACGCAGCGCTTACGTTGCTGATCGGCTGCGCCTTCGCCGGTGGTGCCTTCGCACAGGACAGTGAGCTGGGCGAGGATTACAAGGACAAGCCCAAGTCGACCACCATGACCGGCAGCGCCGCTGCGGCCGCAGAGCGCGCGCGTCAGCGCAAAGCTGAAGCCGCTACCAAGGCCAACCAGCAGCCGGAATTGTTCCCGCTGGCCACGCGCAAGCCGCCGGAAAGAAAGACCTCGCCCAAAGAGGTCAAGACTGCGAATGAGATCCAGGCCGCCTACGACGCGAAGCAGTACGCCGATGCCATCGCCAAGATCGATCTCGCCACCGCCGAGTCGAAGAACGCGTATCTGCAGAGCTATTTCTATCAGCTCGGCGCCGACGCCTGGGGCAAACAGGGCGACCAGGCCAAGGGCGCGGAGTACTACCGGAAAGCGGTCGACGCCAATGGCCTCGACAACAACGGCCACTACCAGATCATGTTCAATCTCGCAGTGATCATGAACGAATTGGACCGCGACGCTGAAGCAC
>JAYUIZ010000598.1:0-17317 GCA_043765595.1 Lysobacter sp.
CGCTCCTACAAAGAGCCGGTCGCCTGTTGTGGGAGCGACGCAAGTCGCGAACATGTGTGGCATTGAAAATGGTTGAAACAGGGTGAAGCACTACACTAGAGTCCGGCATGCCACATCCCTGCCTGCAATGAGCGCATCGCGCGCAGACCGCGCGATAGAAGGCGCGATAGAAGGCGCGATAGTGCGCCTGAATCGAACTGCGCGAAAAGCCGAAAAAAAAGGCTGTCCGTTTCTTCCGTTGACGTGCGTTGGCATCAGTACGGATGGGCGAGGGCAGCCCAATGCACCTTGCGTCGCATCCGGGCCAGCGGAGGGACTCCACGATGAACACCTCATCGCCATCGCGATTCGACGCGATCGGATCGACCTGGCGCGCCGGATGGGCGCGCATCTCCATGATCGTCTGCTGCCTGTGCGTGGCGTTGATCGCGGTGCAACTGAGTGGCTGCCAGGCGCACGATGCGCAGGCGGCCGTCGCCAAACCCGCTATTCGACTCTTCAACACCAATGCCATCGGCAGCCGCGCGATCGACACTGTCGAAGCGCTCGACGCCGGCGATTCGCTATCGCTGGGGCTCGACGGGCTTGCGCCTAACCAGGGCGTCGAGGTCTTCCTCCACGACGATCTGGGCAACGAATGGTCCTACGCGCGGCTGTTCGCCGACCGCAAGGGCCAGATCCCGCCGACGCTGTTCTGGTTCCAGAGCGGCGTCATCGGCACGTCGTCGCGCAAGATCGAAGCCAAGCGCGAGCTTTCGTTCGTCACCTTCGAGGAAGCGGAACGCTATTTCGCTGATCGCCAACTGCGACTGACCGCGATCGATCTCAGGGGCGAGATTCTGGCCGAGCGGCCGCTTGTGATCCGCAAGCCGCAGAAGCCGGTGCTCTATCCCTCCAACGCGGAGGGCATCCTGCTCAACGCGGCGAATGCGCGCAATGAAGATCTGTACGTGACCGGCACCGGCTTCCCCGCGGGGTCGACCGTGCAACTGTTCGTCGTCGGCAACGAATACAGCTGGTCCGCCGGCGATCCGCTGAACGACCGCACCGGCAAGGACGCGAAGCCGGCCGTCGAAACGATCGTGTTGGCCAAGGACCAGACCCGCTTCACCGCCAAGGTATGGAGCCGCGAACTCGCCCGGCCCGGCGCCTACGATCTGGTCGCGCGCATCGGCGCGGAAAACCGCAGACCGGTCCTGCTGGATACCGACATCCTCTCGTACAACGACGACACCGCCGTCGTGTACTACATCATCGTCAACGGCAACATCGTGATCGAAGCCGCCGGGCGCGACAAACCGCATCCGGGCAAATTCGAATTCAGCGATGCGTTCGAGAAAGGCGAGAACGTGTATGCCGCCGTCGACCCCACCGATGTGCCGGCCGTCCACAGCGGCGGCACCTATGCTGCGTACTGGGTGGTCAACCGCCAATCGCAGGCTTATTGGGACGGCCCCAATCCGGTTTTGACCGATGTCTCCGGCGGCGTGGAAATCCATCAGGTCAAAGCCTGGTGCATCAACTTCACCAAGACCCTGATCTGGCCGGCCGCGACGCAGGCCGCGCCCAGCGCGGATTACGAAGTTATCGTCGACTTCGGCGCCACGCCCGCCGCCAATGCCGCGTCGTTCGTGCAAGACAATCTCTACAACAAGGGCACCGACTTCATCGACGGCTACGACAAAGCCGGCTTCACCGTGTACCAGGACCCCGGCAGCGCCGGCCCGTATCCGGTGGGGCAGGTCGAATTGCTGCAGCCCAGCGGCATATCGGGCATCACCGACCCTGCTGGCGTCACCGGCCCGACCTACAACGTCAATCTGGCCTGGGCGCGGATCATGTACCCGGCCACGGTCGCCGGCACCGGCACGCCGGTGAACAATGCGCTTGCGAACTACCCGGTCGCGGTGTTTCTGCACGGGCGACACCAGAACTGCGACAACGACGGCAGCGGCCCCGGCCTGGCCGGTTCGTATTCCTACAGCTGTGCGGCCGCCAACCGCATTCCCAGCCACGAGGGCTACAACTACATCATGCAGCGGCTGGCCAGCCAGGGCATCGTCAGCGTTTCGATCAGCGCGCACGACATCCAGCCCGACAACGGCATCTGGAACTACAACGCACGCGGACGCCTGGTGCTGAAGCATCTGGACAAACTGCGCGACTGGAACAACAACGGCACCGACCCCTTCGGCGGCATCTTCTTCAACAAGCTCGACATGAGCAGGATCGCGCTCTCCGGCCACAGCCGCGGCGGCGAAGGCGTGGTCGCGGCCGAAGTGCTCAACGCGACCTGGCAGAATCCGCATTCGATCGTCGCCGTCAACGCCATCGCGCCCACCGACCAGAACGGCACGTCCTATATCCCGACCAAGGCGCCCTACTACCTGCTGATCGGCGCGCGCGACGGCGATGTCAGCAATCTGCAGGGCTTCCGCACTTACGATCGCGCCTATCCGCAGGGCATGGCGCTGAGGAAGAACAAGATCGTCGGCTGGGTGCACAGCGCGAACCACAACTACTTCAACACCATCTGGACGCCGACCGCGGCGCTGGGCTCGCCCAATCCGTGGGCGGGATCGGTGGACGACAATCCATCCACGCCGTCGATCATCACCGCGGCGGAGCAGCGGCAGATCGGACTGAGCACGGTCGCCGCGTTTTTCCGCCAGCATCTGCAGAACATCGGCGGTTATCGCGAAGTGCTCACCGGCAGGATGCGCCCGGCGTCGATGCGCAACGACGTGATGTTCTGGACCTTCCAGGACGCACAACGCAAGGCGCTCGACAACTTCGAGCAATTACCGGCGAACGCTGCGGTCAACACCCTCGGCGGTACGGTCAGCGGCGCCGGATTCACCACGTTCGCCGAGCATCTGCTGAACAACGGCGGCACGGACTACACTGGCGTGCTGCCTCCCATCGACAACGTTTTCTATCACGACACGCTCGGCCTGCGGCTGGGCTGGGGCAGCGGCCAGACCTACACCACGCTGCTGCCTGTCGGTCAACGCAATGTCAGCGCCTACAGCCACCTCACTTTCCGCGCAGCCAAACGGCCGGCAGTTGCAGGCGCCGGCGCGGACATGAACGTCCTTGTGAACATCAAGGACGGCGCGGGACACACGGCGCTGTGGGATCTGCCAAGCTCGCAGTTCGATCGCATCCCGCATCCCTACAACTCCGGGTTCGGCGTACAGGCCCAACTGGTGGGCGTACGGATTCCGCTGCGCAATTTCACCCAGAACAATTCCCTGGTCGATCTCACCGACATCATCGAAGTCAGCATCAAGACCCAAGGTGCGGATCAGGTCGGTATCGACGACATCGAATTCGGACTTTGAGGAGCGCCGACATGACCATCAGACATCTCGCCCTGTCGCTTGCCGCGACGCTCGCCCTGCTGCTGCCCGCCGCACTGCCGGCGCAAACCACGCCACCGCCGCTTATGGCTGCGGCCAAGGAAGTTCCGTTCACCGTGGTGTCGACCCGGAACGTGCGCTTCCCGCAGCCGCTCCAACTCAATGGCCCGCGCACGCCCATGGGCGAAAAGGGCCTGGAGGCCGCATTCATGGTGCAGGTGGAAGTCGCGGTCGCCCAGTACGACAGCCTGCCGCCGTCGATCGAACCATTCCTGTACATCGGTCGACGCGAGCTGCGCACGTATGCGGTCGAACGTCTCCCGGGTGGGAAAACCCTGTTTGTCACCTACTACCTGCCGGGCACCGCGGATGCGACCACTTTCGATTTCGGCGCGCCGATGGTGATCACCATCGAACACGACCGGCCGATCCGCGAAGCCGCGCGTTATCGCGGACGCAGCGATCTGAAAACGTTCAAGACCCAGTGGCTGCGGACGCCCTGAAGCACACGCTTTGAAGCAGGCGTCAACATTGCGCTCCCCGTGCCCGGCACGGGGAGCGTTCAGATCGCGATCGGATGCGCGTCCAGGAACTTCCGCATCGCCGGCACCAGCACTTCGTGCTTGTCTTCCAGCACGTAGTGGCCCGCATCCTCGAACGCATGCGCCTCGGCCTGCGGCAGCGCGCTGCGGAAGCCTTCCAGGAAGTGATGATCGAACACGAAATCGCGCAGCCCCCAGCCGATGAAAGCCGGGCGGTCGGCGTAGGCCGGCAGGCGTTTCGCCGCCGAGCTGACCAGCGTCCATGCGGGATCGCCCTCGCGCAGCGGGATGTCCTGCACGAAGCGCAAGGTGGCGATGCGGTTCGCCCATGAATCGTAGGGCGCTTCATAGGCGCGACGCACATCGTCCGGCATTTTCCGCATCACGCCATCGCGGGCAGCGCCGGCCGAGAACGCATTGAAGCCGCGGATCATCAAAGCGCCCAGTTTCATATCGCGGCCCAGCTTCAACTGCCACGGCAGCGGCTTGGTCGTCGGCAGTGGGAACGCAGCGGTATTGGTGATCAGCAGCCGGCGCACCTGCGCCTCGTGGGTCAGCGCCCAGCCGAAGCCGATCATGCCGCCCCAGTCGTGCACCGCCAGCGTTACCGGCCCATCAATGCCGATGGTATCCAGCAGACGAGTTACGTCGTCGACGCGCGACTGCAGCGTGTAGCGATAGTCCTTGTCGGCCGGCTTGTCCGACAGCCCCATGCCGATGTGATCGGGCACGATGCAGCGGTACTTGTCTTTGAGCCCCAGCACCAGATGCCGCCAGTAGTAACTCCACGACGGATTGCCGTGCAGCATCACGATCACCTCGCCATCGCGCGGACCTTCGTCCAGATACGACGTCACGATGCCGGGACGCACTTCCAGGCGCTTGGGGGTGAAGGGGTAGTCGGGGTAGCTAAATGTCATCGGCTTGGTCGTTGTGTCAATTTGGATTCGTTGCGTTCTCATCGCGCAATACTTCCGCGCGACGGATCATTTGCTGGACTTCTGGCGTCGCATGGATGTGTTCGATCTCGATATCCGGATGCGCGATCGCGAACACGCGAAAAATCTCATCCGCGAAAGCCTGTCCAATTTTTCCGACGCTGGCGAAGTCGAAGACGATGTGCCGGAAACGATGCACGCCCTGCAGGACACGTTTGGCTTGTGAGCGAGAAACGAGGTTCTCGTCTCCCAGCTTGGCCATTCTGACCGGCACCACGGTCTTCGAGAATGCGTACTCGTCCGGTCCGCTGGAATATTCTGCGAAGACCTGTTCCATCAGTCGTTTGGATTCCATCGATATGCACATCTTCACAATCGTGCTCATCTTCGTATGCTGGGTCAGAGGATTCGAGTCTTCCAGCAAGATATCTTTTTCATGATTGGCATCGTGGGAGAAGAGCAAACCTCCCGATATGATTTGAAATGTATCGAACATTCTGGAGGTGAAGAAGATGCCTTCTCCAGAGTGTCGGCTTGGATCGGTAGTGAGCTTGCCTTTCGACAGCTCCAATAAAGCCAAGCGTTGATCGGGCAGTTCAAGCGCCCTCGAAATTTTCGCGAAAATCCCGGCACCGTTGTCGCTCACTGCAAGCTTAATACTTTCAGCGAACTGATGAACGCATACCACCACCGCTCTTCCTTCGGAATGATCGACCGCGTTATTGACCATTTCGGTCAATCCGTACTGGGCGATTTCAATTACGTTCTGTGGTGCGTTTCGTAGAAGCGGTAACACGTCTTTGCGCCAGACGCGATCTTCTTCCAGACCTTCGCGTTCGTACACGAACACCTGTACATGCTTTGGGCCCGGGCGATAGATGGGTCGCGTGGTCCCTTCTTTGACCAGCTGCCCTTCAGCAATGAGATTTCTTACACGCGCAACGACCGCCGTGCGGCTGACTTTCGCTTCTTCCGCGACAATCGCAACCAGATCCCGCGGGTGGTTCCTGACCAATTGGGTCAGGAAAACATCGATCATCGCGGAGCGGTCTGGACGCGGCATGGCGCGATTGTAAAGTAAAGCGGTAGGATTAAACAGTTTCAAGGTTCAATTAAACAGTTTGCGCCCTGAAAAGCTTATGTTCATCGCTAATATTTATTTAAAATCAATAACTTATTGTTAATTTTTGGTCAAGCTGATCCGGTACGATGCCCACTGAACCGCCCACTGACTGACCCCGACAAAAGATTCCAGAGGGCTGTCGCGGTACAGCGCCGACAGCTGACCGACCCAAAGCTCAGCCCTCGCCGGACGCGAATTTGCCCCACAGCAGCTCGAACCGGGCGCCGAAACTGCGCACCAGCCGCGCATCGTCGGTCACCACCAGATTTTCCTCGTTGCCGGTGCTGGCGCCGCGGGTCCAGTTGAAACTGCCGTTGGCCAGGCGCAGGCCGTCGAACAGCGCGAACTTGTGATGCATATGGAACTCGGTGTCGTCCAACCGCACGTCGATGCCGCGATCGCGCAGCCGATGCACGTCGTTGCCGGTGTCGTGGACCTTGTGGTTGTCGCTGAGGATGCGCACCATCAGCCCGCGCCGGTGCGCGTCGATCAGCGCCTCGGTCAGGCGGTCGTCGGCGATGGTGTAGACGCAGACATCGATCGTGCGCTTCGCACCCAGGCACAGTTCGCGCAGCTTGCGCAGGCAGTCTTCGCCGGGCGCGAAGAACGCATCCGCCTCGACCGCCGGCGAATCGGCGCTGGCGTCCAGGGTCTTCACCACCTGCTCCAGCCAGCGCAGCATCGTCAGCGGCGTTGCCTCCGGGTCTGCCCAACGCTCGCGGACCAGATCGAACGCGCGGTTGCGCAGATAGCGCACCCGCTCGCGGCTCAGGCTGCCACCGAGTTCGCGCAGTTCGAATTTCTCGTCGTCGTCGAGCACCGCATCGGTCGCGCTTTCGCGCAGCAGTCGGTCCAGTTCGGAAAAATCGCTCATGTCGACCTCATCGCGGGTTCTTGCCCAGCAGCCGATCGGAGAATTCATCCAGCGCCTGCTTCAATTGCTCTTCGCGCAGCGAGGCCGCCAGCGCCGCGCCTTCTGTGGGTGCCACGCGTCCGCGCTTGGCGGCCGGCTGCGGCGCGCTCTGCATCACGACCGTCTGCGTGGCGATGCGTTCAGCCAGCAGCGTCAATACCTGCTGCAGCTGCAGCTGCTGTTCGGCATGGCGCTCGAACCACTCCGGGACGGGCGTGTTCGTGTTTGTATTCGCGCTCGCGCTGGAAAGCGTCGACGCCTCGATCCCGGCGATATCCGCCGTGCGCGATTCGCTCAGGCGCTCCGACAGCCGCTCCAGCGACGCCAGAATCTGCGGCCACGGCGCATCGTTGTCGCCGCGCCCGCTTTGCGCTGACGCATCCACCGGCGGCTTTTCGAGCGCGCGTACGCCTTCGACCAGATCGTTCAACTGCGCGACCACGCGCTGGCCGACATCGGCATCGCCGTCGCCCATCGCCTTGTTGCGCATGAAGTCGCGCTTGATCTGGGTCCAGCGCGCGATCATGGTTTTGTCCATCACACCGCGCAGTTCGGCCAGTTTGAGCAGATTCTCTTCGGCGCCGGTGGTCAGCAGCTGCGCTTCGCCGGCGTAGTGATCGGCGACCAGCTGCTGCAGCTCGGCGGCATTCATCACCGGCGAAATCTTTTCGACCAGCTTGTTCATGTTGCGATAGCTGCCCTGCAGCCTGAACGCGGGCTCGGTGCGATAGCGGTCGGCCTGCGCGGCGCTGGCGATGTATTGCTGGTTGACGCGATAGATCACGTCGCGCACCTGCATCAGCCGTTCTAACGTCGCGGTGATCTCGTTGATCTCGGCCGCGCTGTAGGCGTGGCTCAGCGCGTTGGCGGAGAACGGCTTGCCTTCGATCTTGTCGACCAGCCGATACAGATCCGCCAGTTCACGGGTCGCCAGCGGCGCCAGCACCGGGTTGGAGGTCAGGCAGTTCTCGATATAGCTGAGTTTGAAAGCATCCTCCATGCCACCCAGCACATCGCCGAGGTTGTAGATATCGGCGCGGTTGGCCAGCATGTCCGGAATCTTGAACACTTCGCCGGATTCGGTGTACGGGTTGCCGGCCATCGCCACGCAGAACTTCTTGCCGCGCATGTCGTAGGTGCGGGTGCGGCCCTGCCACACGCCTTCGATGCGGCGCGTGCCGTCGCACAGTGAGATGAATTTCTGCAAAAACTCCGGATGCGTGTGCTGGATGTCGTCCACGTACAGCATCACGTTGTTGCCCATCTCCAGCGCGAGATTGAGCTTCTCCAGCTCGCGCTTCGAATTGGCGTCCGGCGCCTGTGCGGGATCGAGCGAACGCACTTCGTGGCCCAGCGCCGGGCCGTTGATCTTCATGAAGATCAGGCCGAGCCGGTGGGCCACGTATTCCATCAGCGTGGTCTTGCCGTAGCCGGGTGGCGAGATCAGCATCAACATGCCCATCAGGTCGCTGCGCTTGTTCTCGCCGACGGTGCCCATCTGCTTGGCGAGGTTGTCGCCGATCACCGCCAGATACACCTCGTTGATCAGTTTGTTGCGCACGAACGAGGTCAGCGGCCGCGGCTTGAACTCGGACAGCCGCAGCGCTTCGCGTTCGCGCGTCACCAGCGCCTGGCGCAGGCTCTGACAGCGACGGACCTGCGGCAGAAAGTGCTCGCGATGGCGACGCAGTCGCTCGCCCAGATCATCGACGCCGAGCGACAGCGTGCCCTGCACGATCCGCGGATGCTCGCCGAGCAGGCCAACGACATCCACGCGCAGATCGGCTTCGCTGACGCGCGACAAAGCCTCATCGCCGATCAGCAGCAGCGCCGCGGCTTCGGGCAGATAATCGGCGTGGGCGGCATGCGCCGGGTCGGACGCCAGCGCATCGAACCACTGCGTCGCCAGACGCCAGCGCATGCCGGGCCGGTCGCGCAGCGCGATCAGCGACGCCTGCAGCTCGTCCCACAGCCGCTCCGCCGTGAGGCGCTGGCGCAGCGCATCCAGCAATTGCCGCGCGTACTTGCTGTAGACGAACGCTTGCCGCGGATCGGCCAGCACCGCGATCAGATAATCGGCGGCGGCGGCATCGAGTGCGACATCGACCGGCAGCGCCTGCGCATCGGCTTCGGCACGCATCGCCACGGCGACATCGTCGCGCAGGCTGGCAAGCCCGCCGCGATGCGCGAACACGCGATCGATGCCGTGCGCGTTGCGCGCGCGGTCGGCCCACAGCGCGGCGCCGTCGCGTTCGCGCACCAGGATCCAGAACAGGCTGGCCCAGGCGCGCGCAGCGGGCGCATGGATCAGCAGCCCCGCGCTGTCGCGCAGCGGCAGCAGCGCCACCAGCAGCGCGGCGGCATCGTGATCGTGAATGCCCTTCTCGTAACCCTCGCGGTAGCGCGGTGCCGCGAAATCGCGCAGCGTGCGCGTTAAAAGCTCGGGTTGTTTAGCCTGCTGCCGCAGCAGATCCAGACTCAGCCCTTCGGCACTGCGCTCCGCGGCGGACAACACCTCTCCGAGCAGATATTCGCCGCGGTAGAGCTGCGGCGATTCCGATTCAAGGGTGATCTGCCAGAAGTCGCGCAATGCATCGAGTTCGGCATCGCGCACCGGCGCGAAGAATTCGGTGCCGGTCAGATGCAGACTCAGGCCGTCGCCGCGCGGCAGCACGGTCAGGTCGAGTTCCTGGGTATTGACGCTGAAGCGATGGCGCGGGCCGAGCTTGATGACGTTGCCGCCTTCCTCGAACAGCTCGCTGCGGTCGCGCAGCGCGCGCACTGCCTGGTCGCGCACGCCCTTGAGCCGCGACTCCACGTCGTCGGCTTTCACGTTGTCCTTCAGGCCGCGCAGGCGTTCGGCCAGATCGCGCAGCTTGAGGATCAGCGGATCGCCGGCGAAGAAGGCGTTGAGTTCGTCCATGCCCGCGATACGCGCTGTGCGGCGGCTCAGGCCTTCGAGGATCCGCGACGCGGCATCCGCCAGCGACTGGCTCTTGCGCTGACGCTCGTCCAGCAGGGTCTGCTTGTGAGCTTCGAAGGTTTCCAGCAATTCCTCGCGCTTGGCGACGATATCGCCGAGGAATTGTTCGTGCTCGCCGAACTGGCTTTCCAGTTCTTCCAGCTGCACCATCAGCCGCGACAATTCCTGATCGCAGCGATCAGGATCGCGCGCAGAAGACAGCGCGCTGGCGATGCTCTGGCCGAACAGGGTGAACTGCGCGCCGAACTGCGCGACCGCCTCGCCGCTGCCTAATGCTTTGCGCCGCTGTTCGGCGCGGGCCTTGGCCTGGTTGAGCCTGGCGTAGATTTCGGAAATGGCTTCGACGATGCGGGTGCGCTGGGTGGCGTCGTCCACGCGCAGCGTCGCCATCAGTTCCGACAGCATGTCGAGATCCGACGACAGCGCCTGCATCTGCTGCTGCGGCTCTTTCAGTGCCGCAGCGCTGACGGCCTTCTGCGCCAGCGCATCCAGCGCCTGCACGCGCTCCATGTACGGATGCAGCACCTTGTCGCCGGCCAGAAATTCGCCGGTGGCGGCGCCGGTGCGCGCATACGCGTCCAGCAGCTCCGTTTCCATCGCATCGATCGCGTCGACATCGACGTAGCGATACTCGCGGATGGTCAGCAGCCGGCCGCGCTGCGCGGTGATCGCGTTCAGCGCATCGACGCAATCCTGCACGCGCTCCCAGCTGTCCGGATGCAGGCCACCCAGCAGCGCGCTCTGGCGCTCGGCCGCGTCGCGCATCGCCTCGGCCGACTGCTTGCGGATGCTTTCGACCTTTTCGTATTCGTCCAGCACAGCTTCGCTACTGGCAATGATTTCGCGCAGCAGCGGCGCCAGCCCGGGGCAATGACGATCCTCGATCCAGTGGTACTGGTCGAAGAGCCGGCGCGTGGTCTGGGTCAGCAACTGGTAGCGCTGCGCGCTGGCATCGGTGCCGTCGATGCCGCGCGCGAGGTTCAGCAGTTCGGAAATGCCGCGGACCAGATCGGGATTGCCGATCCGGCCCATGAACGTGTTGCCGGGCGGTTGGCGTACGGCGAAATCGTCGGACGCGAACGGCGTCTGCCAGACCTGCATCGGATGCACGCGGGTCGGCTCGCTGTTCTGTGCACTGAAGATCACCATCCGCCCGTCTTCCAGACGCGCGTAGCCGTGGCCGATCACCGGCGGCTGCATCCCGCGCTGGATCATGTTGTAGACGAAGATAGCGATCCGCCCGTCCAGCGGTTCGTAGAACAAGTACAGCACATCCTCGCCGTTGGGCGAACGGATGGTGCGCTTGAAGCGCATGCCCTGCACCGCCTGGTCGAAGGTGCGGGTTTCGCCGTTCTGCAGCATGTAGCCGCCGGGAAACACGATGCCGTGGTCTTCCGGCAGCTGCACGCAGGCCTGGCCGATGGCATCGATGCGATGCACCCGGCGCGACAGGGTGTTGTAGACCAGATGCCGCCATTCGCTTTCGCGATAGGGCAATACGCGCAACAGGATGAGACTGCCCAGGCGCGCGTAATCGATCTGCGCGTCGTCCAGCGACTGGGTCTGATCGTGCACCGGTTCGCGATAGATGCCCAGCCCGTCTTCGGTGTTGTTCTCGACCTTGACGGTGAGATCGCCGCCGGTCGTTTCCACGAACACGGTGTCGAGAATGTTGAGATGCGGGTGACGGCCGTTGACCGCCAGCTCGCGCGTGGCGCGGGTCCACTCGAAGTCGTACGGCGCTGGCAGCGCGATGTCGCGCTCGCCGCGATTGTCGATGTAGCGCACCGCGCCGCCGGTATCGATCTGCCAGCGGAAGACGCGCATGTCCTCGATCCGTTCGCCGATCTGAAACGCCGCCAGCAGCTTGCCGGTGCGCACCACCAGCTGCAGCAGGCGCGAATCCTTGTAATAGGCCTGAAGCTCGTTGAACTCTTTGACGAACGTTGCATCGCCCAGGAAGCTCGCGGCAGCATCCACCGGAATGACGTCGTAGCCTTCCGCGCCCTCGATCAGCCGATACAGCGAGAAGATGTCTTCGACCCGGGTTTCTTTCTTCAGACCGATGAAGACGTTGTAGCCGAACAGCAGACAGTCACCGACCTGGACGATATCGCGGGCGACGCAGTTGTGCTCGGTGCGGATGCGCAGGCGGCCGACCACCTCCATCCGGCTGCTGCCGAACTCTTCAAGACGCTGCGTGTTCAGCGCATCGGCAATCCCACGCAGCTGCTGGCCCTGATCGGTCAGCCGACGGCGCAGGACTTCATAGGCGCCGCCTTCGGCGACGGCCTTGTCGACCAGCGTCTCGTTCGGGCCGCCGGCATCCGTGGTCTGCGCCGGGGTTGGGGGGTGCTCCGACATCGCTCTTTATCCTGCTCGTGATCGCATATTTGAAAGCGGCGTGCTGTGCGTGGCGCCGGCCCGGTCGGGCCGACGCGCATCGTTGCCTTGCTGTGTTGCCGCTGCGGATCAGGCGCCTTCGGCCTGCACCGGCGCTTTGGCGGCCGGCGCGCCCGGACTCGGCGCATCCTTGCCGCCCAGCGACAGCAGCTTCTGCAGCACTTCCTGCACCACCGGGCTCTTGCCGGCAAAGCCTTCCACCGCCTTGCCCACCGACAGCGCCTTGGCAAAGGAATCGAAGAACGCGCCTTCGCCGCCGACGATATCGATGTTGGCCTTGGACAGCGCCGCCGACAGCACTTCGGCCTGCTCGCGCGCGATGTCCTTGTTGGCCGCGATCGACGCGATCGCCTGCTCGAAGCTCTTCTCCAGCTGCATGCGGAATTCTTCGTGCGCGCGCGCCTGATCGCTCAGCGAGCTCAGCGCCGTGAACTTCTCGGTCAGACCTTCAGCCTCGGAACGATATTTCTCGCGCAGCACTTCAGCTTCCGACAGGCCGCGATCCTTGGTGACCTTGGCCTGCGCGGCGCCGAGCTGCTCTTCGCCGCGCGCCTGCGCACCGAGGTTTTCTTCCAGCACCTTGGCCTGGGCCATGCCCTTGTCCTGCGTGCCCTTGGCCTCGGCCGCCATGGTTTCGGCGACCACGCGCGCATTGACCATGCCTTCCTTCTCCAGTGCCGCGGCGGTGACTTCGCGTACGCGCGCATCGGCCAGACCGGGCGCAGCGCGCTCGGCTTCGATGCCTTCGGCCATGCGCTTCTTGGCTTCGGCATGTTTGCCGGCGGCTTCCAGTTCGGCCTGTGCGATCACGGTCATTTCCACCGCTTTGTGCTTGGACGCAGTTTCATCGGCTTCCGCCTGCTTGACCTGACGCACCAGCTCTTCTTCGGCCTTGGCCTGCGCGGCGATGACCTTGACCTGCTTCGAACGGTCGGCTTCGGACACCTGCCGCACTTCCTTGATCCGCTCTTCTTCCTGGGCCACCGATTTCTCGACAATGATGCGGTCGCGGATGACGTTCGCGATGTCCTTGCGCTGGATTTCCAGCGCCTTTTCCTTGTCGATGCGCTGCAGTTCGACCTCGCGCTCGCGCGAGACGATCTCCAGATCCCTGGCGCGATGGACCTTCTCTACTTCGATCACCACCGCGCGCTGGCGGTTCTGCTCGGCCACTTCCACTTCGCGCATGCGGTTTTGCTCGCGAATGTCCAGCGTCTCCTGGGTGGTGATGCGCGCCTGCTCGGATTTCAGCCGCTCTTCTTCCTGCACCTTGGCGGTTTCGGCTTCCTCGCGCGCCTGGATCGTCGCGATCTCGCGCTTCTGCCGTGCTTCGGCATCGGCCTGCTGGCGTTCCAGCGCCAGCATCGCTTCGCGGGTCTCGACGTTCTTCTTGGTGATCGCCAGCTGTTCGTTGCGCTCCAGCTCGTTGGTGATCACGTTTTGCGCGGCGGTCAGCTCGGTGATCTTGCGGATGCCTTCGGCGTCGAGGATGTTGCTCGGGTCCAGCGACGCTTTCGAGGTCTGTTCCAGATAGTCGATAGCCACGTCTTCCAGCACGTAGCCATTGAGATCGTTGCCGATCACTTGGACGATGCGGTCGCGGAATTCCTGACGGTTCTCAAACAGCTTCACGAAGTCGATCTGCTTGCCCACCGTCTTCAAAGCTTCGGAGAACTTGGCGTTGAACAGTTCGTTCACCGCGGCCTTGTCCGAAGCGCGTTCGGCACCGATGGCCTTGGCGACCTTCAGCACGTCCTGCGGGGTTTCGTTGACGCGCAGATAGAACGCGACGGTGATGTCGGCGCGCATGTTGTCGCGGCAGATCAGGCCGTCCTTGCCGCGGCGGTCCACTTCGAGTGTGATGAGCGAAATCTTCATCAGCTCCTTCTTGTAGATCACCGGATAGACGATCGCGCCGGTGAAATGCACCTTCGGCGACGACGACAGATCGTTGACGATCAGTGCGGTGCCCTGCGGCACCTTGTTGTAGAAGGCCTTGAACATCCCGAGGATGCCGAGGAAAAAGACGATCACCACGCCCGCGATGATCAGTACGCCGATCAGACCTGCATCACCCATAACACTTTCTCCCCGTCAAAACACGAATCACACCCGGCACGACACGGCGTCGGCCGGACACTTGATATTCAACCAGCCCCTACAGACGCTCGAACTCTTCGCCCGTGATCACCCGGTAGGCGTTCTGCTCTTGCAGATATTCGATCAGCACCACGCGGTCGCCGCGGACGAACTGGCCGGACATATCCGCGCGCACCTGCAGAATCAATCCCGCGCCGCCGTCGTCCAGCCACACCTGACCATGGGTTTTGGTGACTTCAGGGCTGCGCACTTCGGCGTAGCGACCGAGCAGCGGTCGCTGCGACACCGGCGCGAAGCGCTGCATGATCCTGCGCACCGGCATCAGCAAGACGCGAGCGACCGGAATCGACAGCAGCAGTCCACCGATCGCGGTCGCGATGTCCGCGACCAGACCAAGCGGGCCCAGCGGCATCGGGCTGAGCACATATAGATCGAAGAAGTAACAGAACGCCCAGCCGACGATAGCGATGATGGTGATGACCACCATGATCGGCACGCCGTGCAGACCGAATTTCATCAGCAGCCCGCTCATGCCGCCGTGCTCGGCGCCATGCGCATCGTGTGCGTGATGCGCATGCACGCCATGCGCACCGTCGGTGCCGATGTGGTCCGGCAACAGGCCGTCGAGAGTGTCGATTTCAAGAATACCCAGCGCCGACAATAGCCAATGCACCGTCACCACGCACAGCAGAACGGTGTAGACCGCGGTCGGAAACGACGTCGCGACGCTCAGAAATTCATCCATCCCCATCCTCCAAAGTGCGTGCTCCCCATCGGCGCCGCGTGGGCGCGCGTATCAATCGTTCAAGCGTCGTGCTGTTTTTTCAGGCGCGACAGCACCGCTTCGATACGGTCTTCGTCCGCGATGATGCCGGCCCTGCGCAGTTTGGCGTCCAAGGCATCGTCGCCGAGGTCGTGCTTTTTGGTTTTGGTGGCTTCCAGGTGCGCGCCGCGCTGGGTCTGGCGGCGCTTGATGCGTTCCAGCGACTCCAGCGCCGTGCGCACGCGCACATCCGAACCCTCGCGGCGGTTCGCCACCGTGGCCTGCGCGCGCTGCACGTTCTCGGTCGCGCGCACGGTGTCGACTTGCTGCTTCAGGCGATTGATCGTCGCCTCCAGCTGCGCGGCCACCTTGCGCAGATGGACGATGCTGGCCGCGTACTCCTGCGCCTGACCCGCGTGCGTTTCGCGCTCGATTTCCAGCAGCGAGATCTTGGCCGCGACCTCGCGCACCAGCGCGTCTTCGCCCGCCTTCAGCGCTTTAAGCGCATAGCCTTCGTATTCTTCGAGTCTGGCGTCCACCGTCGCCAGCCGGTTCTGCGCCACGTTGCAGTGCGCCATGGTCTCGGCGAGGTTCGCGCGCACCCGATGCAGTTCGTCGTCGTTGTCGCGGATTTCCTGATCCAGGATGCGCAGCGCCTGGCTTTCGGCGATCGCTTCGCCAAGTTCGTTGACGCCGCCGCGCACGGCTGTGACCAGCCGGCGCCACAGCGCCGAGGGTTCCGGCGCTTCAGTCTGCGCGGCACGGGTTTGTGTGGCCGTGGTTTGTGTGCCCGCCTGCGGCTTGCGGCGACCACCGGGTTTACTTTTCGTGGTCATGCGGCCACCTGCAGATGCCATTCGTAGGCTTCGGTGGCGCGAATCACGTTGTCGGCCAGGGTTTCGATCTCGAACAGCACGTCTGGCAGCAACGACGACGCGCTCAGCGCGCCGAACATGATGTAGACCGCTTCGCCGTCGATAGTTTCGATGCCCAGCGTGGACAGCGGAAACAGCCGATGCGTGCGCAACAGTTCTTCGTTGAAGCGTGCGGGATCGCGCACCTGCGACACCGGCCACATCATCGCTTCGACCACGATCTGGCGGCCCACCACCGCCATGAACAGCGGCAGGTCGCCGTAATCGTGCATGGTCAGATACAGGCCGGGCTCGGCGCCGTCGATGAGTTCGATCGAGATCGCGCCGTCGCGCACGCCGTCTGACGCCGCGAGCGCGGTGTGCAGCGCGAGCGATGTCCACAGCGGAGAAGACTGCATCGACATGCCGGACATCACCTGCTCCCCTTGCCTTTCCTGACCCACGCGCGCCGCCTGCTGGGTGTCGTCCCGGGGCTGGCGCATCTGTCGTTCAATCGCCGCCAGTTCATCGGCGTATTCGGACAACACCCACAACTCTTTCTTGATCAACCCCTGTTCGCGCAGCCGCTCGCGGTGGCGGCGCTGGTAGTAGGCGGAGGATCGGCGTTCCATGCATGCACGGTAAATGTCACATGTAACAATTGTCAATATGTCACATGTGATAGCCCGGCAGATAGCGGGGCAACCGCCTCGCTTCGCCATAGGTGTGCGCAAACAGGGACAAGCAGCACGCATGCTTTCCCGCTCCCCGTTTCGCAGGCGGCCCGATGCAATCCTTATTCCTTACCCCCAGCCAGCCCAATATCCACCTGCTCCCCGCACAGCGGGGAGCAGGTGCCCGAACGGCGGGTGACGGGCGGTCTTGGCCTCTACGCACCGAATGCCACAGTGCCGTTCACGGACGAATACCCACTCGCACTACCGATGACGAATGAGTAGCAGCTTCCTCCTTGCAGAGCGAATGGCACTGGTGATCAGGAAACTCTGCGAGGTGGACGGCTCGGACGCAGCGACACCTTTCCATTTGGCGATGAATCGCTAAAGCGCTTCATTAGGTGCGCCTTACCCATCAGCGAGGAGCCGCTGCGGAGTCGATGCAAGGAAACACTGCGGCTGGGCCGGGTGCGTGAGGTGAGGTCGAAGCGGCTGCTTGGTCTGATGCATGAGGCCACGAACCCGTCTTGGGCGCGGACTTCGCCGATCTGGGCTGGGCCTCGGCGGACACCGGCACCAGGCTCAACACCCTCTCAGGACAGGCTCAGATTGGTGCGCACGGGGGCGGCGGGATTCGGCAGGGACTGCGCAAGCGACTGCGA
>JAYUIZ010000599.1:0-4833 GCA_043765595.1 Lysobacter sp.
GTTGGCGATTTCCAGCGCGGCATCGCGCGAGGTGTCGGGAATCGGGATCACCACGTCGATGTCGTGGCCGGGACGCAGGCGCAGGATTTTTTCGCCGAGGGTCACGCCCATGCGCATCCGCGCCTTGTGCACCGAGATTTCGTCCATCATCGAATCGGGACGCGCGAAGTACACGAATTCGAAAATGCAAGGACGCAGCTCGCCGTCGGCGCACTGGCGCGAATGCAGCTCGCCGCGCGGGGTGATCACCACGGCTTCGCCCGGCGCGATGTCGCGCAGGCGCTCGAAACCCAGGACATCCAGCGCCACCGACTCGGATGCGATCGCGTATTCGGTGCCGGCATCGGAATCGCGGCGGCCCAGCACCAGCGGACGGATGCCGTTGGGGTCGCGGAACGCCACCAGCCCCAGGCCCAGCACCACTGCGAGCACCGCATAGCCGCCCTTGGCGCGGCGGGTCACGCCTTCCACCGCGCGGAACGCGGCGTCGGGCGTGAGCACGCGCTGCTTGTCCAGCTCGTGCGCGAACACGTTGAGCAGCACTTCGGAATCGGATTCGGTGTTGACGTTGCGGCGATCCTGCTCGAACACTTCGCGGCGCAGCGTGTCGGTGTTGATCAGGTTACCGTTGTGCGCCAGCGCGATGCCGAACGGCGAGTTCACGTAGAACGGCTGCGCTTCGTCGCTGCCTTCGCTGCCCGCGGTGGGATAGCGGCAATGACCGATGCCCACGCGGCCGTGCAGCAGCACCATGTCGCTGGGTTTGAACGCGTCGCGCACCAGACCATTACCCTTGATCACGCGAAGCGCGGTGCCGTTGGCGGTGGCGATGCCGGCAGCGTCCTGGCCGCGATGCTGAAGCACGGTCAGCCCGTCGTAAAGCGCTGCCGCGACGTCGGAGGTACCGACGATGCCGAGAATGCCGCACATGATGATGACTCCGGAAACGCGAACGAACGGGTGGAACGATTCGGATGACGCAAACGGTTCTAGCCGACGGCTCGAACCGAAGTTTTCATGACTCAGGGATGCGGACGCACGATGCCGTCCACGCCGGTTTTCGCCTGGATCTGCGCCTTCAGCTGATCGGCGGCGGCGCGGTCGATCACCGGGCCGGCGCGCACGCGGGTAAGCGTGCCCTTGTCGGTATTGACCGCCTCGGTGAATGCCGAGAAGCCGGCGGCGCGCAAACGCTCGCGCAGGGCTCCAGCTTCGGCGGCATCGCTGAACGCGCCGACCTGCACTGCGAACCCCACCTTGGCGGTCGCGGACGGCGTGGCGACTGGCTTCGTTGCAGGCGGTTTCGGCGCGGCAGGCTTGGGCTCGGCTGGCTTCGCGGCAGCGGGTTTGGGGTCGACCGGCTTGGGGTCAGCCGGCCTGAGGTCAGCCGGCTTGGATGCGACGGGCTTTGGATCAGCCGGTTTGGCTTCAACCGGCTTCGGCGACGCGGGCTTCGGCGGCTCCACCGCTGCGGCGACGGGGGACGGCAACGCTGCTGCGGCGGGCTCGGCGTCCAGCACAACCACCTTCACCGGGACATCGCTGCGGACTTCCAAGGCCTTCAAACGAACGGATTCGGCCTCGGCGCGGGTGGCGTACGGACCGATGCGCACCCGGAACGCGGATTTGCCGTTGACGGTCGCGGCTTCGCTGTAGGCCGGCAGCTGCGCGGCCTTGGCCAGCGCGACCACGGTGTCGGCCCCCTTCTGGGTGGCATAAGCACCGAAATGCACGGCGTAGTCGCCGCCGGCCACGCTGGGCGGCAGGGCCGGCGCTGCGGGCGCGTTCGGATCGGTCGAGGCGACCGGCGCATTCGGATCGGCGGCAGGATCGGTCGTGGTGGCGCGGGGCGAAGGCGCGGCGGCGGGACGATCAATCGGGGTGGAATCCATGCCCACGGCGCCGCCCTTGGGCACATCGCCAGGCATCACCAGCGGCAGCTCCCGGGTTTCGAGTTCGCCGTCGGGGCCTTTGGGCATCTTGATCGAAACGTCGGTGACGCCGCTGTCGGGCGCCGGCCCCTTGACCAGCATCGGCAGGAAAATCACCGCCAGAGCAACGAGTACGGCGGCGCCGATGAGGCGCTGCTTCAGTCCAGTGTCCATCGGCATCCGGAGAAAGAGGGAGCGGGCGAATTATACGCCGCGTCCGACCGTGCCCGACCGGCTGGCCGTGCGCGGAGCGTTCAGGCGGCAAGCGCGGCCAAGGCTGCGGCCGCAGTGTGAAACGAGCCGAACACCAGGATCCGCGCGCCCGCCGGGGCTTCACGGCGTGCGGCGGCCAGAGCTTCGGCGATGCGGCTCGATCGCAAGCCAGTGGCTGCAGCCGTGCCCGCAAGCCGTTCGGCGAACGCGTCCACGGTCAGGCCCCGAGGCCCCGCATCCTCCAGACCGGCCAACCACCAGCGGTCGACCCGGTCCGCCAGCGCGGCGACGACGCCGGCAATGTCTTTGTCGCCCAGCGCCGCGAACACCGCATGCGTTGCGCCAGTCGTGGGCATCGCCTCCAGCCACGCGGCCAGCGCGCGCGCAGCCTGCGGGTTGTGGCCGACATCAACCACAATTTCGACACCATCGCGCTCGAAGCGCTGCAATCGCGCCGCGATCTGCGCCTCGCGCACGCCATCGATGAACGCGGCCTGCGGCAGATCGACCGGCAGCGCGCGCAGCGCGGCGATAGCCACGGCGGCGTTGCGCAGCTGCACCGGCGCGGCCAGTTGCGGCATCGGCAGATCGAGTTCGCAGCCGATCTCGTGCCAGCGCCAGCGTTCTTCGTCGTGCTTGTCGCGCTCGAAAAAGAAATCGCAGCCGATCCGCACCGCCGACGCACCGATGGCGTAGGCGTGGCCGAGCACGCTCGAAGGCGGATCGTCGTCGCCGATCACCAGCGGCTTCCAGGCGCGGGCGATGCCAGCTTTCTCGGCGCCGATGGCCTCGATGGTGTCGCCCAGCCAGTCCTGGTGATCGAGATCGACGGTGGTGATGACCGCAACGTCGGGGTCGACGATGTTCACCGCGTCCAAGCGGCCGCCCAGCCCGACTTCGAGAATCGCCAGATCCAGATCGCTGCGTGCGAACAGCCACAGCGCGGCCAGCGTAGCGTATTCGAAATAGGTAAGCAGGATGCCGTCGCGCGCGGACTCCACCGCTTCAAACGCTTCGACCAGCGCTGCGTCCTGGGCATCGGCGCCATCAATGCGAACGCGCTCGTTGTAACGCAGCAGATGCGGCGATGTATAGGCACCAACGCGCCAACCCGCGGCGCGGGCGATGGCTTCGACAAACGCGACCGTCGAGCCCTTGCCGTTGGTGCCGCCGATGGTAATCACCTGGCGCGCGGGTTTCGGCAAAGCCATGCGTTCGGCCAAGGTGCGCACGCGCTCCAAGCCCATTGCAATCGTTTTCGGGTGCTGAGCCTGGATGTATTCCAGCCAGTCGGAGAGGGTGCGCGGCGTCATGCCGCTATTATCGCCCTGCCCCGCTGTTCCGGCCATCGCGAGCGTCCGCATGAATATGACATCACCCCCCATCCTCGGCTCGATGCGCTTCGGCGAATGGGGCGCGCAGCTGTCGCCCGCAGCGGTGGCGGATTTGCTGGAAGCCGCGCTTGATCTCGGCATCGACACGCTGGATCTGGCCGACATCTACGGCGGTCACACCACCAACGCACTGGTCGGCGCCGCGTTCGCGCTTCGGCCCGGGCTGCGTGAGCGATATCGGCTGATCGCCAAGATCGGCATCGTCATGACGGGTAGTCCCGGCAATCCGCGCGGCGTGGCCCACTACGATCTGTCGGTCGAGCATCTGCGCGCTGCTCTGCAGGCCACGCTGTCCGCGCTCGGCACCGAGCAAGTCGAAACGCTGATGCTGCATCGCTTCGACCCGCGTATCGATCCTGTCGCGATCACGGAGTGGGTGCTCGAAGAACAGCGCGAAGGCCGCGTCGGTGATTTTGGCGTATCGAATTTCGACGCGCATGCGATGGCGCTGTTCGACGGTCGTTTGCCGGTGGTCGCGAATCAGATCGAACTGTCGCTGGCCAACAACGGCGTCATTGATGACGGCACGCTCAACGCGACCCGCGCGCGCAGCGCCGAAGTGCAGGCATGGTCGCCGCTGGGCGGCGGCGATCTGCTGAACCTGCATTCGCCGGTCGGCGGCCGCATACACGAGCGGCTGCCTGCAATGGTCGGCGAATTCGGCTTGGATCCGGCATCGCTGCTGCTGCGCTGGGTGGCGTCGGTGCCCGATACGCGCGTCGTGATTGGCAGCACGAAGATCGAACGCATCCGCGACGCCGTGCACGCATGCGCCGAACCGCTGCCGCGCGATGCGTGGTATGCGCTGTGGGAAGCGGCGCGGGGCTCGCCGGTACCGTAGACGCCTCCGTAGGCTGGGCTGAGCACAGCGAAGCCCGGCATCACGCGCAAGACAGGCGCAACCGCTTCGGCGTGCTGGGCTTCGCTGTGCTCAGCCCAGCCTACAACCGGTTGATATCGGTGCCCGATACGCGCGTCGTGATTGGCAGCACGAAAATCGAGCGCATCCGCGACGCCGTGCACGTATGCGACGAACCGCTGCCGCGCGATGCGAGGTATGCGCTGTGGGAAGCGGCGCGGGGCTCGCCGGCACCGTAGACGCCTCCGTAGGCTGGGCTGAGCACAGCGAAGCCCGGCACCACGCGCAAAAGAGGCTCAACCGCTTCGGCGTGCTGGGCTTCGCTTCGCTCAGCCCAGCCTACAACCGGTTGATATCGGTGCACGTCACGCGCGTCGTGTTTGGCAGCACGAAAATCGAGCGCATCCGCGACGCCGTGCACGTATGCGACGAACCG
>JAYUIZ010000600.1:0-4830 GCA_043765595.1 Lysobacter sp.
TACACACACTGCGTCCACGCACCGCGGGTGATGTCGTCCGCAATCGCGCGTACGGTCCATGTTTGATCGCCGCTGAATTCGAACCGGCGCTGTGCTGCGTACGTCCAGTCTTGCCGCCAATGTTTGGTCACGTGCGCGCCGTCGTCGGACACCAGAATATGCTGCAGCACGATCTTGTCCGGAGTGTCTTCAATCACAATCACCACTTCATTGCCGCCGCTGCGTTTAGCCGGCTTGCGCACATAGCCGGCCTGCAGTGCGACGGTTTCCTTGAAATCGAAATCAACGATGTATTCACCACGCATCGCCAGAATCGCGGTGCGGTCGAGGGTTTTGGCCGCCGGCGTTCGATCCGGCTGCGCCTGAGCCGGCGGCGGATTGGCTGGCGCTGTTTGCGCCAACGACAGACCGGGCATCAGCAGTGTCAGCAGTGTGAGACGGCGCGGCGATGCGCATGTGGAATATCGGTTCATAGGCGTATGCTCGATGTGTGAAAAAAAGACGGCTGTGTGTCGCTGTCGGAATTGACATCGGCACAAGGTCGACAGCAGCAGTCGTCGACAGATTCCAGAATGTCCAAGCCCTCAATCCGCGCGACCCGCTGCACCATCTCCGCGCCCAGCCGCGACACCGGTGCCGGACTCACCGCGAGCGACGCATGAGGATGGCGAAGCGCATGCAGGCGCACCACGCTGGACTGCCAACGGTCGCCGTCGACGCAGGTGGACAGCCGATGCCACAGCCGGCTTGAGACCGTCCCGGCGGACGGTCGCCAGGATTCGATGACCGGAAGCCGCGACTGGATCTGTTCCCACGCCAGAAAATCGCTGTCCGGCAGCAGGTACAGCCGCCAGCAGCAGTGGCTGTTGCGGTCGCGGAACTGCAGGCATTCGTGCCAACCGTCGCTGTCGATGCCGCACCACGACTCGGCGCTGACCGCGTGCGCCCAACCGCCGAGTTCACCGCCGTAGCGGCTGCGATAGACGCACAGCACCGTGCCCAGCGACGCCAGTCCGGCGGCGGACGGCAAGCTGACTCGCCTGTGCCCGCAATCCTCCAGACAACTGTTTTCCACGATGAGCCGGTCGTACGCCATGGTTCACCAATCGACGGAAATGCTGGCCGCGAACGACCGGCCCGGGCGGGTGTAGCGGTCCAGCGTCCGGCTGGACGACACCACCCCCGGCACGTCCGCCCAATCGGTATATTTTTTATCGCCAAGGTTGAACACGCCCACGTTCAGGCGCACGCCGGTGCCCGGGAAACGCCAGTGCGCGAGCAGATCGAACACCGCATAGCCCTCGGGCCGGTACAGCGTGTCACTCGACACCCGGTCCTTGCGTTCGGCGAAGGTGCCCGCCAGCTCCGCGCCCCAGTGCTCGCGGTCGTAGGCCAGACCCAGGCTGCCGCGCAGCGGATCCACCGAATCCAGCGGCACATCATCGTTGCGATCCTTGCCGCGGGCGTAGGCCGCCGCGCCCCGCAGCGACCAGCCGCCCAGCGCGTCGCTGACGATGCCGAAGTTCACGCCGCCCTTCAGTTCCGCGCCGTAGATGCGCGCGTCGGCGACATTGCGCGACTGGAACACCTGCACGCCGGCGTCGTTGATGCCGACGAAGCTCAGCGATTCGATGAAGTCGCGGTAGCGGTTGTCGTACAGCGAGAGGCCGAACCAGAACGGCTCGCCGCCGTAGCGCACGCCGGCCTCGAAACCATCGCTGGTTTCCGGCTTCAGATCCGGATTGGCGATCGCGGTGTAACCGAACGCTGGATTGGTGAAGCCGATGTTGACATCGGCGTAGGGCGGCGCGCGGAAGCCGCGGGCGTAACCGGCGAACAACGACCAGTCCGGCGCGAACTTCCACACCGCGCCCAGCTTCGGCGCGATGCTGGTTTCGTCCAGATCCACCGCGGCCACGCCGGGATTGTCCGCGGCGAAGATCGCATCGATCATCGGGCGCAGCGCGTAGCGGTCGACGCGCAGCGCCGGCACCAGCCGGAACGTTGCTTCACCCTCGCCGCCGGCGAAGCTGATTTCGTCCTGCACGAACACTGCCGCGGTAGTGGTCCGGCTGTTCGGGAAATCGCGCACCGGGAAGCTGTCCGGCATGATCACCGGTGTGCTGATTCCGGTCGCGAGATTGGTGGCCAGACCATCGCGCTTCTGGCGGGTCTGGGTGCGTGCGATCTCCACGCCATAGGTGAAGACGTGGGTGGTGCTGCCCAGTTGCAGATCCTTGCTCAGCACCGCTTCCGCGCCCATCAGGCGCTGATCGAAATCGAACGCGCGCTGCCGGCGCTGACGCGCGCCGCTGGCGAGCGTGCGGAATTCGTCGGTGCGCTGGGTGGTTTCGCTGTCCTGGCGATAGATCGTCCAGTGCAGGGTGTCGGCAAAACCAGCACCCAGCGCATCCATTTCGTGCGCCAGCGCGACGCGCGCGCGGGTCTGGTGGTCGTCGCCGTACTGCGCGGCGACGGTGGCGTTGGTCAGCGCGGAAAAGCCTCGACTGCTGCGTACATCGGTCTGGCTGGCGTCCTCGTTGCCTTCCACGGTGAGCCGCCAGCGCTGGGTGTTGCTGGGCGCGAACACCAGTTTCGCCAGCAGGCTGCGCCCGTCGCGTTGCTGCGGATTGGGCGCGGTGCGCAGGCTGCCGTCCACCGCACGGTCGCCCTGATTTTCCTGTTCGACGCCCTGGCGATGACCGACAGCGACCATGCCCGACCAACGATCGCCGCCGGCAGCAACGGTTGCGCCACCGAACAGGCCGTTCCAGTCGGATTCGTAGCCAAGCTTCAGGCCGACATGGCTGCGCTTGCCGCCGGTCAGATAGTCCTCCGGATCCTTCGTGCGGAACGACACTACGCCGCCCAACGCGTCGGAGCCGTACAGCGAACTGCCCGGCCCGCGCAGCACTTCGACCTGTTTCAGGGTGTCTAGATCGACGAAATTGCGGTTGGCGTTGGAGAAACTGCCGATCGAAAACGCGTCCGACACCGGGATGCCGTCGGTCTGGATCAGCACGCGGTTGCCGCCGAGCCCGCGGATGCGGATGTCGCCGATGCCGAAACGCCCGAAGCCCGACGGCACCGAGATGCCCGGCTCGTAGCGGAATAAATCCTTGAGGTCGCGCACTAGGCGTTCATCCATCTCTTTACGGTCGATCACATCGACCGTATTGGGCACGTCGGCCAGCGCGCGCGCCGCACGCGTGGCAACGACGACTTCGCGGTCGAGTTCATGGACGATGCCGCCGCCGCTGTCGGCGGGCGTGGTGCCATCGGGCGCGGCGGTGTCCGCAGCGGATGTCTGCGCGAACGACGCAGCGGTGGGCAGGGCAAGGCAAAGCGCAAGGGACAGGGACAAGGCATTCGGACGCATGGCGGGCTCGTGTCGTAGAACACAAGGCGGCTGGCATCCGGCGGACCGGTGGGCTTGCGTGCCTGGGAGGGAGAAAGAGGCGTCGCGATACGGCAACGGTGCCGTGGGCGCGATTGGCCGGCAGGACTTACTTGGTCAGGATCAGCTTGTCGTTGCGGGTGTGGCGCAGCCGGTAACACTCGCTGCCGTGGCGGATCATGATTTCGCGCCCGCCCTGCAGCAGGCCGGCGCTGTTGAATACAGGTACCGCGGACTCGCCGCATGGCGATTCCGCCGCTGGCGGTGTCGCCTGCTGATCATCATTGGGCGTGGACTGTGGCGTGGTCATCGATGGCAATCCACGGGAAAGACGATCAAATGATAACGATTATCATTCTCGAGTCAAGCGTTCGCGTGTCAGGCGGATTTGCGCCCGGACGCGCATGCCTTCACGCCGTCAGTGCTTCCACCCGTGCCCAGATCGCGTCCTCGACGCTGTCGGCCAATACCAGCGCCTCCAGGTTCTGCAGCAGTTGTTCGACCCGGCTGGCGCCTAGGATCACCGTCGAGACATGCGGGTTGCGCAGGCACCAGGCGATCGCCAGCGGCGCTGGCGCAAGGCCGAGTTCCGCAGCCAGCGCGGTGAACTTGCGCGCGCGCTCCAGACGGCGGTTCTGACTGTCGCCCAGCACCATGCCCTGCAGCCAGGTCTGGCCTTCCTGGCCCAGGCGTGCGTCGTCGGGCACGCCGGCATTGTATTTGCCGGTCAGCAGACCGGACGACAGCGGCGACCAGATCGTGGTGCCCAAGCCCAGCTCGGCGTACAGCGGCGCGTATTCCAGTTCGACCCGCTGCCGGTGCAGCAGGTTGTACTGCGGCTGCTCCATCGACGGCCCCTGCAGACCGTGGTGTTTAGCGATCTTCGCGGCGTCGCGGATCTGCGCGGCCGACCATTCCGACGTGCCCCAGTACAGCACTTTGCCCAGTCGGATCAGGCCGTCCATCGCCCACACGGTTTCCTCAATCGGCGTATCGGGGTCGGGCCGGTGACAGAAGTACAGATCAAGATAATCCACACGCAGGCGCTTCAGCGCGGCGTCGCAGGCGTCGCGCACATGCTTGCGCGACAGGCCCTTCTGCATCGGCAGCGGATCCTTTGCCGAACCGAACATCACCTTGCTCGACACCGCATAACCATCACGCGGCAGGCGCAGATCGGCGATCACGTCGCCCATCACCCGCTCGGCTTCGCCGTTGGCGTAGCCCTCGGCGTTGTCGAAGAAGTTGATGCCGTGGTCCCAGGCGGCAGCGACCAGGTCGCGCGCCGCGCCGCGACCGATCTGTTGACCGAAGGTGAGCCAGGCGCCGAACGACAGCGCGGACACCTGCAGGCCGGTGGCACCCAGACGACGATAGTGCATGGCGATTCCGATGATGTAGAGGAGATTGAAAGAGTGTACCCGGGCGCGCCG
>JAYUIZ010000601.1:0-1744 GCA_043765595.1 Lysobacter sp.
CCAGCAGCGACGACAGCGGCTGGATACGTGCGGATTCTCCCGCGCAGGCGCGCTGCAGCGCGCGTCGGCCGAAGACGTGCGCCAACGCGCCCAGCGCAAACGCGGCAACGCCCGGCCAGGACGGTGCGATCGCGAGTGCTGTGGTGGCGATGAGTGGCAGTGCCGTGGGCAGGCCTTGGCCCAGCGCGATCCGCAGCCGTGCCGGCCACGGCTGCGTGCGCAGCAGCAGGCGCGCGAACAGCATCCAGCGATGCATCTGCCGTATGTAGGCGCGCAAATCGGGCAGCGCGGTGCGCATCCACACCGGCTCGTGGCGCTGCTCGATGCGGCCGCCGCCCGCAAGCACCGCCTGCGCCATCGCCAGGTCGTCGGTGAGATGGCGTAGCCGCGGCGCGAAGCCGCCGATCGCCATCAGCGCATCGCGACGCATCGCCCACGCCATGCCGTTGATCGTCGGCGTGTCGCCGCGCAGCCGCGGCGGCAGATACGTGAGCGCGGCGTTGTCATTGACGAATCGTGCGAGCAGCCGCGCGCCCATGCTGTTGGCGGAGAAACCATGCGCGGATAGATAGATCGGCAGTGCGGTCGAGATCACCGGCGCATCGAGGCCGCTGTCGCCCAGCGCCGCAATCAGCGCATCCAGCGTCGGTGCCGGCATGCGCGCATCGTCATCGAGTACCAGCACCGCATCGCCCGCGCAGCGCGCGAGTGCGCGGTCGAGCTTGAACAGTTTCGGGTTGATCGCGGGCGGGCAGGGCGGATGTTCGCTGATCCTGACGCGGTCGCGCAGCGCGGGCTGCGCGTCGATGATGGATCGCACGGTATCCGCAGCAACCGTGTCGTCGCTGTCGATCAGCCAGTGCAGCGTCGCACCGTGGGCGCCGAGCGTTTGCAGCGACGCGCCCAGTGTCTCGGCCAGCGTGGCATCGCCGCTGCGGATCGGTTGCAGCACGTCGACGCCCCGGAAGCGCGTTGATTCATAGTCGTTTCCGCTGTCATCGTGGGCAGGAAACGTCGGCATCGCATGCAGCGCACGCCATGCCGCGGCCTGGCGTAGCAGTTCCAGCGCCGGCCACAGTGCGACCGGCAGCCACGACAGCCATGCGCAGTCCGCATTCATCCGGGCTGCCGCCGCTGCCATTCGACGAACGCATCCACACCTTCCGCAAGCGTCTGCGACGGCGCGCCCAGCACCGCACGCGCCTTGGCGATATCAAAGGTTTTGCTGAACACCAGTACGTCGATGCCGAACCGCGTCACCGGCGGTTCGCCGCGCAGCGGCAGCAGAGTCCACGCGAGTTCTGCGGCATACGCGGCAGCATACGCGACGCGATACGGCACTTTGCGCGTGGGCGGCGGCAGGTCGAGGCGTCGGAAGATGTCGGCGATGAACGCCTGCATCGCGACCGGTTCGCCGTGGCTGAGATTGAAGGCGCCCACGGCGTCCGGCCGCTGCGCCGCACGCAGCATGTAGTCCGCCAGCGCATCGACCGAAATCAGATCGCCAATCGCGGGCGGCGCATCGCGCACGATCTGCGGCAGTTTGCCGCGCTTCGCGGCGGCGAGCAGGCGCGGGAACAGCACGGTGTCGCCGGGGCCGAACACCGCGCGCGGCCGCAGGATCGTCCACGCGCCTGCGTAGTCGCGGATCAGCGTTTCGCCTGCGGCCTTGGTTTCGGCGTAGGTGTTGGCGAAGGTCGGGCCGATGGGATCGTCTTCGCGCATGCCGAGCTGGTCGCGCGGC
>JAYUIZ010000602.1:0-17274 GCA_043765595.1 Lysobacter sp.
TGGACGACGGCAGGCTGACGAAGCCAGGCTGGTTGCGGCGGCACAGGGTGTGGCACTCTCGCAGGCGTTCGATGCCATGCGGCGAGGGACAGGGATGGTCGACATCAAAAAGCTCTTGGAGAGCGCTCAGCAGGCGGCTGCGGACGGTTCCGTGCGCGAATGGACTGCGACGGGCGTGCGGGTCGGCGGCATCGACTTCGGAAACGTCACGACCTCAGGCCGAGAGGACACCCACGACTTCATCCAGACGATGCGGGCGGCTGTGGAGCTGGCCCAGCAAGGGCTGCCCATGGCAATCCCTGCTGCGGCACTCACGTCGGGCCAGCCGCCACTAGAGAAGAGCCCTCTGTTGTCGGCCGAAATCGCGAACCATATTGATGACCTCACGCGGCGCCAGCTTGCAGCCGATACCCTCACCGAAAGCAAGCACACGCTTCGAATCTTCCAGGCAACGACCGGCGACATCCCGGTGCGTGACATTAAGCCTACGCATATTCGCGCCTTTTTAGACGCCATCCGGTGGTGGCCTGAGCGCGCGTCCATCAAGCCAAAGTATCGTGGCATGACAATCCTGCAAATCATTGCGGCGGGCAAGAAGGCCAATGTGCCGCCGCCCTCGCGACACACGCTCAACAAGCATCACCAGAGGCTGGGTGTCTTCTTGAACGGTCTGGTGAATCTGGACCTCATCAACAAGAATCCGTTGAAGGCAGTCAAGCCGGAACTCGACACGTCCACTGAGCTTGAAACAGGACGCCCTTTCTCTGTCGACGAACTCAAGGCGCTTTTCGAACCGGTTCGCTTCGCCGCGTGGGCGGGCCAATCACCGCACCGCTGGTGGGGCACGATGCTGGGGCTGTATACGGGCGCCCGTGTCAACGAAGTCGCACAGCTTTATTTAGACGACGTGCGTGAGGTGGGAGGCGTCTGGGGTGTGTTCTTTTGGAAGAACGAACGCAACCAAAAAATCAAGAACAAGCCGTCCATCAGGTTCGTTCCCTTGGCTCAGCCACTGTTAGACGCTGGCTTTCTCGACTTCATCGAAGACATGAAACGAGTGGGGCACCCGCGTTTGTTCCCACACCTGCCCGCGGGCACGAAAGCCGATGGAACACCGAATGGAAAGGGCTATGGCCGGCAGCTGTCGCGTCAGTTCGCAGCGTATGCAAAGACGGTCGGCATCGAAAAGGGCACGGCTTTCCATTCGTTCCGACACACGCTGTCGACCATGTTGGCCGAGATGGGTGTGTCATCACCTGACATTGCCGCGATTACAGGGCATGCGGTAGCCGGACAAGTGCCGACATTGGACAAACACTACATCCACATCGCGCAAACGGCGACGTTGCCAAAACGTGTGCAAACGCTGGTGGAGTTCAAGCCGGCTTTAACGCTGACGAACTATGAGGCTGGACAGTTTAGCGAGTCATTGTCAGATGCAACAAAGTTGCACGCATAGTCAAATCTTAAGGAGCGCGGCGCATGTCTACCCACAACACCTCACAAAGGGTCATAGTCGTTAAAGCTACTGCAAAAGATGCGGAGGGGGCGGACTATTCCCTGCAACCCGTAAGGCAGTTCATGCTGTGCATGCTAGGAAAGCTTCCAAAGGTCGTAGAAACATTCCAAAGCTACGACGCGGCAATGTGCTATGCCAAGGTTGAAAGATATGAGCTGACGGCTGCGCCAAAGGAACGTGAATTGTGGCCAGATTTAAGCCAACAAGTCGCAAATGTTCAAGAGGTTGTTGCCATTATTGGCGACTTGATGATTATCCAGATTGTTGCGTATGGGCCATTTGGCGTGTTGGCGAAGCGGTTCCAGCCACAGTATCCATTCTGGATTTTCAGGGTCGGGAAAAGCGCGCCGTTGTCAGTGCATCTCACGGAAAGTGAGGCATGGGACGAGGTGAAAGGCGCGGAGCGCAGACATCGCGAAGAGTTGGAAGAACTGCGCGCTATTAAGAAATCTCTCCGGAATCGGGCCGACCGTCCCGGGCTGTGAAACGTTGGTCGTTGCCAGGCACATAAGTGATTTCTTGCTCTTGCCATCTGAGAAGATTTTGCGGCGCCCAATGAAAATGATGAGCTTGCCAGTTCTCGATACAGAGCTCAGTTGCTAAATCGGCTTCCGCTTTTGCCTCTTGTGCAGAGAGCCTTCCAAGCGCAGCGAGGAAGGCCTGATTCCAAAAATCTTCAATCTTCATCTCGCGCCCACGTTACATCGTAAGAGGGCCTCTTGATAACAGGCCCCGTGACCTTGTCAAGCGTGTGGCGGCAAGCCTCTCAGAGCCGCGCTTACGTCGCCACTTCCCGGGTGGTTTGGGCAACGCTCCGGAACGCAGAAACCTTCACCGAGCCCCACAGATAGGCCGGCAGATAAGTCACCAGGAACGCTGCCCCCATCGTCACCAGGGTGGCGGCAAAGAAGGCCATCGCCAGGAAGGGGTAGGCCTTGTGGATGGCACCGATTCCCCACGCACTCCGGCAGCCCCGGGCGCTGTTGAGCGCGACGACGCATCGCCCAATCTTGAGCACGTCCAGTGTGCCTTGGCCCGTCACGGTCGGAGCGGGATAGCGCCACTGCTCAAGCAGCGCGTCAGGCACCACGGCGGTGCCCACGGCGACGCCTCCGATGGTGACATTCGGGAAGATCTGGCAGCCGCGCCCGTCGGTAGGGTCGCCCTTCCAGCGGACCATCCCGGAGAAGCGGCCGCTCTTTGACTGACCTAGCCAAGCCCAAAGCCCGCCCCCAATGACCGGCATCAGGACGTAGGCGGCGCCGCTACCAAAGAGTAGCCAAGCCAGCAACCCGACCGATTGGAGCCATGCCGGTGCGGGCTGGGAGGGGCCCCAGCCGCCGATGACGGATTGCTGGAAGAGCCAACCCATTGCGAGCATGACGGCAAGGGTTACCAAGAAACCCACGATGAAGCGCTTCATGTCAGGCGCCCTCCCAGTTCACGATGGCCCAATCGCCCGCCGTGTTCTTGCGGAAGCTCATCACACCCTTCAAAGGCGCCTCTTTGTCGTCCGGCGTTGTGGGCTCGTCGTTGAGGTAGCCGCGAACAACCAAGGTCCCGCCCAGGGCGCAGTTGTAGAACTCAGAGGTTTCGGGGGTGGCGCCCTGGACACAGTCGGCCGAGAAGCCCTTCATGTCTTTGAGTTCCATCCTCCCGCCTGGCGTAGCGCCGGCCTGACGGTCCAGCTCGGCCTGGACTACCTTGCGAACGTCCTCCTTCCCGGGAGCGCTGTTGGCGCAACCTGAGACGGCGATCGAGAAGAGCAGGGTACCGACGGCAACGATTTTGTTCATGGTAATCCCCTTGTGACGTAGCGGGGTGCTACATTTCACGAAGAGTCTGCCATATGGAGGAGACCGCAGTCATGCTCTTGCTGACCGCCGATCGCAAACGTTCACGTGCCCAAGGCCAAAGCTCTACCCTCCGCCCGCACCCTGTTTGCCGCCCGCCTCAAACAGGCGCGCGAGCTGCGGGGCATCCCAAGCCAACGGGCGTTGGGGGTGCTGATGGGACTCAATAAAAAGCTGGCCAGTAGTCGGGTCAATCGCTACGAGAACGAAACCAGCGGCATCGACCTGGATGCCCTAGGCAAGTTGGCGGAGACCTTGAACGTCCCTATGGCGTTCCTGGTGGCCGAGGACGACCTCGTGGCGCAGGCGATCTTGGCGCTGTCCAAGCTGCCCAAGGCGAAGCGGGCGAGGGCGGTAGATGCTTTAGTAAAGCTGGCTGCAGGGGCGAGTGAGTAGCCGTGACGAGTGATACGGCTCGCTGCGAGCTTTGTCGACAGCTAACTTGGCGTGTGCGAGTGTGTGACGCCAAAAGGAGTAGGCATGAAGGTTGTCCGACTTAGTATTGCGAACTTTCGAGGTATTAAGTCCGCCGAGTTGATGTTTAACGGCCACACTTTGTTGGTCGGCACAAACAACGTTGGTAAGAGCACTCTCTGTGAAGCGCTTGATCTCGTTCTAGGGCCGGATCGGCTCAATCGCTTTCCTCCAGTGGATGAGTTTGATTTCTACAACGCAGCCTACATGACACCGTCGGGCGGCGAGGGCGAGGAAGCAGAATCGATTCCGCTACGGATCGAAGCTGTGTTGATAGAACTCAGTGACGAGATCAACAATAAGTGCGGTGGCAATGTCGAGTTCTGGCACTTAACGGAGCAACGGGTTCTTGGGACGGGCGAGGGGGCTGCTGCCAATCCGCCCGATGTGGTGCCTTGCCTTCGCATCGAGACCATCGGCAAATATGATCCTGATGAAGACGAGTTCGTAGCGAAAACATATTTCTCGCACAGCCCGGATGCGCCGGCTGGCGAACTGACGACGGTGCCGAAACCCATCAAGCGACTTTTTGGTTTTCTCTATCTTCGAGCATTACGAACTGGTTCGCGTGCGCTGAGCTTGGAACGTGGCTCGCTGCTGGACATCATCCTGCGGACCAAAGGCGTCAGGACCAGCCTATGGGAAAAGACCATTGAGCGCTTGCGCGGCCTGGATATTGAGGCTGATGCAACGGAAATCGCGCCGGTTCTTCGCTCCGTTGAGAAACGACTCGCTCGTTATATCGCACTGGAATCTCCGGGCAATGCGACCAAGCTCCACGTTTCTGAGCTGACGCGAGAACATCTACGCAAGACAATGACATTCTTTCTCGCCTTATCATCGGATCAAGGTCATGTTCCATTCCCCCATGCAGGAACCGGAACCATCAACACATTGGTTTTGGCTCTGCTTTCGTTCATTGCGGATTTGAAGCCTGAAACCGTGATTTTCGCTATGGAAGAGCCTGAGATCGCCGTCCCGCCACACACGCAACGGCGCATAGCCGAATACCTGTTGACAAAGACCACGCAAGCGATTGTGACTTCACATTCGCCATTTGTGATCGAGAAGTTTGAGCCGTCCAAGACACTGCTGCTCACGCGCGAAGCTGGCGTTGTCACAGCTAGAAAAGTCTCGGACGCAACTGGGCTGAAAGACAATGACTACAAGCGTTTCTCTCGTTCGGGTTTGTCCGAGTGCATGTTGGGTCGAGGAGCGATTGTTGTCGAAGGGGTCACCGAGTTACATGCAATGCCAATAGTTGCTCGGCGCATGGAAGAAAACGATCCGACATTGCATCCTCTAGACATCGCTGGCGTGACGTTCTTCGACGCCGACGGCGAGTCGAACATGCCGAAGTTCGGAAAGTTCTTCAAGACTTTGGGGCTGCGCACATTTGCGTTCTATGACCTCGATTACAAGAAAAAAAGGAAACAAGAACAAGCACAGGCACTTGCTGAAAACTACGAGATCAACCTTGAGCACGCATACAAGGGATTTGAGGACCTCATCGTTGCAGAAGTTCCTGCGGAGCGCCTATGGTCATTTTTAACAAAGCTCAAAGCTAACGATGAAAACGGCAGTGTGGCAATACCGGACCAGAGACCGACCGATGACGCAGTCAAATCGCTCGCCAAGGAGGCGCTTGGAAGCAATAAAGGCGCAGGTTGGTCTGCTCGTCTTTTTGAAGAGTGTGATGTGCACGAGCTGCCGGCCACGGTAACGGGATTTTTGACGTCCATTTATGCATTGTTTCCTTTGCCGCCGCCTATAAGCGACGGCGCAGATGGTGCCGATGCTCAAGCCGTTGCTGGGGTATGAGCGAACCGTGTGCACTACGTGACAGCGTATTGGCGTGCGAGGGCCACATCTTAGTTCTTGGCGGCCCAGGCAGCGGCAAGACAACCTTGGCTCTACGCAAAGCGACGAAGCGTATTAAGCAAAAAATGATGCCTGGCCAGTCAGCGCTGTTTCTCAGCTTTTCACGTGCCGCTGTGGCTCGGATACTCGAAGCGGCTAAGTTGGAGGAGGTGACAAAGGACGAGCGCGACCAACTCTCAATCCAAACCTTCCACTCGTTCTTTTGGGAGATACTGAAATCCCATGCGTATTTGCTCGGCTCGCCGCAGAAGCTGTCGATCCTGCTTCCACAGGACGAAAAGGCCCTCTCGGGTGGCATTGACGATGGCGATGACGGGTGGGAGAGTTGGAATACTGAGCGCGAGCGTCTATTTCGTGAAGAGGGACGGATTGCCTTCGACCTATTTGCGCCATATGCGACGGAGCTCCTAGCCGCCAGCTCATACTTGTTGTCATCCGTCGCTCGTCGGCACCCACTCATCATTGTGGATGAGGCCCAAGACACAGGGCCATTCGCATGGCAGTGCATTCAAATGCTGGCTCAGCAATGCCAAGTGATGTGTCTCGCTGATCTCGAGCAGCAAATATTCGATTTCCTTCCGGGGGTTGGGCCTGAGCGAGTGGCAGCAATACGCGAAGCGCTCCATCCGCACGAGGTTGATTTAGGAACACAAAATCACCGAAGCCCCGACTCGGAAATTTTGGTATTTGCAAATGACATTCTGACAGGACGTGTTCGTGGAGCCCCTTACAAAGGCGTCTCAGCGCTGCAATATCGACCAGAAAAGCCACCGCCGAACTGGAACCATCTTCTACGACGGGCACTATTCGAGCTCTTCACTGGCATAAGATCTCAGTATGGCGTGCTTCCGGAGACTACCGCTATTCTTGTCTCAAATAATCGCAGTGCCTTGAGAGTGTCAAATGCGCTTAATGCATTAGGCAGCAATACGGGCAAACCGGTGCGACACAAGTTACTTTTCGATGAGGCGGAATCGCTGTTATCTGCCCGTCTTGCAGCATTCCTCCTTGAACCAAAGCAACCATCGCATCTTGAGCGCGATGTTGCGACAAGTATGGAAATGATCGCCTTAGCGCGCCGGGCAACTGGGCAAGCCCGGAATGACGTGGCGAAGTTGCAAGCGCAAGCGCTAAAGATACGAGCGGGTAATGCACTCAGCATAAACATCGCTAGAGCTCTGCGTGGATTGCTCACGCAGCTGAGAGCGTCTGGTTTCAAGGGTGACCCGGCTGAGGACTGGCTGACCGTTAAGGCTGCGCTTCGCTCCACCGAGCAGGGTGAGCTTGTGCGTGTCGCAAGTCAGCTTGATTTTTTGGTAGCGTTTCGGAGAGGCCATCGAATCTCAGTGGGTCTTGCTACGGAATGGCTCCGAGATGGTGCTTACACCAATGCGCGAGTTGCGCTGGATCAGGCTTTCGCACAAGAACAAATCCTCGACGGTGCCGAAGCACCTACGGGTTTGCACGTGATGAATATCCATAAAGCCAAAGGCAAGCAGTTTGACGGAGTCATTATCGTTCGGGAGCCGAGGCGAGCCGCAGATGGCGTTCATTCGTCATTTGTCTGGCGAGGCGATGACAAACCTTATCAAAAGAGTCGCCGTTTGCTTCGAGTCGGAATCACAAGGGCTCGCCTGCACACTCTAATCTTGGATCCAATCTGGCCGGTATGCCCGCTGCTCCAAGATCACAGGCTCTAAGAGGCTGTTTAAAATTCCCAGCAGATTTCCAAAGCCAAGGAGGGTGTGCATGTTGAATTTCCTAAGAATGATACTTTCTAGCGCCGTGGCGTTCTTCGCGTCCGGATGTTCAAGCCTCAAGCAGACCTCTGATGAGGTATACCTGCGCAACAGCGGTGACGTGCTAAAGCCATGGAAGAGCTCCGTTGAGGCATCCGAACAGCATTGGCCTTTCGCATGGGCTTCATATTCCGCCTATTTGCATGAGGCCGACGGAAAGGCATTAATAGTTACGGAAGAATGCCCAGAGCCGCATGGGCTGCTGGAATCAAGAGGGTGGGAGCTATGGGAAGAATTGCCACGAGTCGGGCGAAAATCGCAAGTGAATAGTGAATTGGAGAGGCGCTTGCAAAATGCGCATCTGCGCGCGGAGGTCTGGTCCAATCCAGCAGCGAATACGGTGATCGTGGCTTTCGGTGGAACTGCCTCTTTGAGAGATTTCAGGTCGAATGCGCGATGGTTGCTGCCCTCTACCGAGAAGGACGCCTACAGAATCCTGACAAACGCTTATGTGCCGGCCTTCGCGGCGTCGTATGAAGCGCGCGCACGTGAGGAAAATGGATCATGGCTTTGAAATGCGCGAATAGTGAGTGCAGGCCATTCCTTGGGCGGAGGCCTAGCTCAGCGATTCGCTTACTCAGTGAAGCCTACGATAGGTATGCCCGGTATCCGAGAAGTATATGGATTCGACCCGTCACCCGTGTCGGGCAAGCGCGATGTCCCTGACTTCAGGAGGCGCGCAAACGGATTGACGATTTACAGAATTTACAATCGCGGCGAAATATTGGCGACAGTGCGCTCAATCTTGCAGTGGGCGAATCCTGCGAATACCAGAAACGACGGGCAAACATGGATAGACATACGCTATGCAGACGGCTGGGGTGCTCGCACATTATTGCCCAGCGGTTGGATAAGGGCCCACGGCATGCGGCAGCTCGCATGTTTCATGAACAAGCGGCGGCCGATATCGCCGCCACTTGGCTAACGTCCATAAGTTGTATACGTGCAATTATATCGAATCGTTCGATGGTCGGCTGCGCGACACATGCTTCAACGAGCACTGGTTCCCGAGGCTGCTGCATGCCCGCACCGAGATCGAGATATAGCGTCGTGAATACAACTAGGAGCGACCAAAGATAAGGACTGGGCGACATGACGCCATCCACCTATGCGCAACAGCTGGTGATCAAAATAGATACCGTCAACCTTGGACTCTAAACCCAACCGCTACTCAAGGTGGGAGGACGTCGGTTGAGCGAAATTTAGTCAAGAGCCTCAGCAATCGGTAGTCTTGATAGTTGAGACGCATACACGATCTAATGAGGACGAGAAGGCGGGCGGCGTCAGCGCATGTAGTAGTAGCGGCTTGTTATCGCAGTTCCCATATCGTTGGAGAGGAGTGTGCAAGCCTATGTCCATTGACCAACACCGGCGAGACGTCGATCGCTATCAGAAGGAAATCGCTCGACTTCAGCTCGAGAAGTCGCGTGAGTCTGCAAAGGTAGCGGCAGAGAAGAAGCGCGCAAACGACGCTGTTGCAGCGGCATCTAGAACCAAAATTCTCTCTTCGGCTCAGTCTAAGCTTAGGGAAGCCGAGAGATACGAGGCGGCTTCGGTCACAGCTCAACGGAAGGTCGCCGACATTGAGGCGAAAATCGCTCGCGAGCAGGGGCGGCTCAACGACTCACATCGCCGCCTCGCCGAAGCCGAGCGACAGCAGGAAAAACGGTCTGAAAGCGAGCGCAAGAGCGCGGAGACGAAGCGGCGCCGGGAAGAGCAGGAACATCAGCGCGCGTTGTCATCTATACGAGGCAAGCTCTCTAGCCACGATCGTCTACACGATCTCACCACGCACACATTGCAGAAGCTTCAGCAGCTTCCTGAGCGCATTACTGTCCTTTTCCTCGCGTCAAACCCACTTGACCAATCGCAACTGCGGCTTGATGAAGAAGCACGACTCATCGGCGAGATGATTCGCAAGTCCGAGCATCGTGATGCCGTCCGATTGGAGTCGCGCTGGGCTGTGCGTCCTATGGACGTGCTTCAAGCCATCAACGAGTGTCGCCCCCCGCGTCGTCCACTTTAGCGGGCATGGCTCTAACGAAGACGAAATCGTGTTCCAAGATGCCGCCGGCAATACCAAGCTAGTTTCCAAAGAGGCCATCGTGCAAACGATGATGGCAGGGTCTGACGAGATCCAACTCGTATTCTTCAACACGTGTTACTCGCGCAATCAGGCGGAAGCCGTGGTGGCCAATGTGCCTGCCGCCATCGGCATGAATACATCCATCGGAGACGAGGCAGCTAGGGTGTTTGCTTCCCAGTTCTACTCTGCCATCGGCTTCGGACATTCCATTGGGCGGGCATTCCAGCAAGCCAAGGCCGCGCTGATGCTAGAGGGAATCGCTGAAGACGAAACGCCTGAGCTTTTTGTTGCCCCCGGTCTCAACGCGGACGAGCTGTTCCTCGTCAAACCGTCAGCGAGCTAAGACTTCGCGCTGAAGAGAGATCGCGACTTGGGGTCGTTTTAGACTACGGATAGAACTTCGCTCGCCCGCCCAATACCGCTTTGAACTGCCCTCGCTTGTAGACGGGAAGCTCCACTGGAGGCCTGTAGCTCTCGAGAACCCGTATCTGCTTAGTCCTGGCGACGGCCGGCTTCTTGTGGAAGTAGGCCTCGTGCAGCACAGGCACCTTCTTACTCAATGAGTGACCCGTAACCAAGGCGATGTCCTCGTCCGAGATGCCTTGATGATGCATTTCTGTGGCGAATGTGTGCCGGAACGCGTGAAATCCCACACCTCTTGCAAACCCCAATCCCTTCAGGTAGCCGCTGAACTGGTTGAGCAAGCCTTGGCTGTATCGAGCGTTGGTTTGGCCCGTCTTCTTGTTGACGCCGGCCGACAGGTGCGGGAAGAGCCGCACATGGCCGCAGTCCTTCATGTCAGCCAGGAAGTCGAGAAAGCCGGCATCGAGCAGTGGCTGGGGGATAGGGATGGTGCGCACCGCGGCACGCCCTTTAAGGCTTTGCCGGCTTCTTACGCGGGTATGGTGAGCTAGGTCGGCGTCCACGGTCTTTCGGAAAGCGATGCACCATGTGCCGCATTCCTGGAGGATGTCGGCGACCTTGAGTTGCGAAACCTCATTGATGCGCGCGCCGGTGTAGAGACCAATCATGGGAGCCCACCACCGATGCGGATGTAGGCGCGCCCAGGCCACGTAGCGCTCGGGAGCGAAGATGCGTTGCAGGTCCTCTTCATCGAAGAGGCGCTCGGGCTTGTTCGGGTCAACGACGAGGTCTTTCTTGATCTCAGCGAACGCGGCCATCGGGGAGGCCGGAATGGCATGTGTGCGCACCATTTGGTTGAAGAAGGACACTAGGAAACGACGGTGCTTCTCCAGCGTGGCTGGAGCGGGCGGCGGGACGTTGAGCCGCTTGCCTTCAGAAATAGCGTCTGTGTAGCCCACCATCCGCATGTCGGGCGACGAGGTCAGCCCCGGTGGAGCCCAGCGCAGAAGGTCCCAAAGCGCATACATGTGTTTGTGATCGATGCGTGACACCGGAACATCGCCACAAGTCATCTTGAGCAGCTTGAGCGTGCGCGCCGTGGACTCGATGGTGTCCGGTTGCAGGCACCGACGCTCCATGTCGCCTAGGTGGTCCTTGATTTCCACAGAGAGCAGCCGGGCAGGGGTGGCGACGGGAAGCGGTTCGGGATAGCGGGTGCCATTCTTACCGGTGCCGATGCGGCGGGTCTTGTCCAAAACCGAGTGGAAAAACTCTTGGGTATTGATGGCGGCTTCTCGGCCAGCAATGTTGATCTCTTCGATGCTCACCCGACCGATCCGGATCCCCTTCATGTGGAGCGTGCCGAAGGGATTGGCGATGTAGTCTTGTAGTGCTTCGTTTGCGGGCTTGCTCATTTCTTCGCTTCCATCGTTTCGATGGAAGTAGGGATAAAACAGGGCGAAGATTCGTCAACCCACGAATTACAGATTTATTTGCGATACGTCTTCACCTTAGGCATTGACCAATGAGCGAACTTTCATCGCGATTGAGTGCAGCAGTGTTCTTGATTTCTGTGTGAGCAAAGATCTATTCGGATCAGTCGCTTGCGTGAGTGTGGAAACGAATGCGCACGCATGTTTTGGAGTCATTACCGTACTGTTTAAGGCATGCCTAGGCATTGCCTTTTTAGCCAACTGCCAGCTGAACAACTAGGTTTTTTAGTCAAATCTACGTGCTGATGACGACAAGCGCAGATGACGATTTATTAGACCCCTCCATCTGAGTCAAAGCAGACCGATGGCTTTATCTAAATGCGCGAAATTGGCCACCAGAAAATTGGTTGTTGCCCGTCAAAATCTCAGCTGGTGAGACAGCGGTGTATTTCCCTAATGAAGACCATGTAGAAGCCGCTCAGGCATCGGGTCACAAGGAGGGGTCCATGGACAAGAAAGAAAAGGTTCCAAAAGAAAACGACGCTGAGGTGTCACCGTCAACGGCTATTGGCTTCACTTCTCTGGTGCCTGCCTTGTTGACGACGGCCACTTTGCTCGGTTTTTGCTTGCATCTTGTGGGGCATGTTTCCCACGAAAGCTACTTGGATTCAATCGGAGTTCGCACCGATTTGTTTGCGCAGTCGGCAGAAGCGAAAATCATAAGTGGTTACCATGCCATTATTTCGCAGGGGGCGGGATTGCTTTCGGCAATGACATTGAAGTCAGAGGCAATCATATTCTTGTGCTTCACGACGGCTGTCATCCTGTCTCGGATACCTATAAAGCGCAACGGACGCCTTGAAAATTGGTTGGAGCGTCGTTCTGGCTTGCTTAGGAATGTCATCTTGTCCGCGCTAAGTTCCATGCTTTTCGTGGCATTCATCGGCGCGGTCGCGGCGGGAGTCCTATTCCTCGGAATCGTGCCGATCGGCATCGGGTTGGCAGCCGGTAAGGACCGAGCAAATGACGTCCGCGAACAAGTGATATCGAACACATCCAATCGCCGATCTGAGTTGTGGAGAGCGGGGAAACGCGAATCTCTGGGTTACATCGTTTCAGTCAACGATTCGCTGATCGCAATTTATGACGTCGATGCGAAGGTGATCAGAACATTGTCCAGAGACGGGATTGAAATTCGTGCAGCGCTTATTCTCGTCGACAATTCGGAGGCTGTGAAGGCAGCGTCCCCCTGAACAAGCGTCGCAAATGGCGTTCAAGGTGTCGCAAGTCGCCATCTCCTCTACTCCGGGGGATGTAAGGATTGACCCGTCGGAGTAGCTCGTGATACTAACGCGCTAGCGCTCGTATCGGGCTTTGCATTCAGGACACCTCAATGAGGCCAGGGACTTGGCTTATCCCGCCTAAACTCATCGCCCTCGCGACCTGTGTCGTGACGGCGCTCGCTGGCTGTGCGCCGGCTTCACATGGGGCTGGTGTTCGTTTCCGGGGACCTGATACTGAAGCCGCACCTTCACGATCTACAAAGGAGATGCAATCCGTGGATACGGCGGACACTACCAATGCGCCAAAGCTGAGCTCGGCGGAGATATCAGAACGCGTGCTGCGGCTTATCGACACCATCCACGACCGAGATGGCTTGTCGCCCGACAACATTCATCGCGCCACCCGCATAGCAGTCTCGTTTGATCCGGAAGATTCGGACCGTTACGGCTTCCACGGCAGGGTCGAAAGCCCTTGGCTTTACGACTTGGGGTCGGTCGTGGATCAAGTGAATGGCGGTGTGCGCGGTTTGCAGTTCTTTTTCGCGGCTCCGGGCCATCCGGAGGCTGATCTAACGCCGGTGTGCACGCCCGACTTGGACACCTACCGACAGCGTTTGGAAGACATGGGATTCACCGCCACCCCGGTGCGCGGGGATCTTCAACAGCTTCGCTATTGGGAATTCGTGCGAGGGAGCGTGCGCGTGCGAGCGACCGTTGCCTCAGGCGCGGACGGAGCACATTCGTGCGTCCGATTAATCACTATCGACGCCTGAGGGGGACGCCATGGCTACCCCAGAAGAGCGCCTAGAGGCGATGCTCGCCGATTTCCGCGCGCGGAACGGCACCGACAATCCGAATGCCGCCCAGCATCTACGTGAAACAATTGATGGCGATGCTGACCTCAAAAAGAACGTCCTGAAGGCCATCGCGGATGGTGATCTAAACCGCTTTGCGCTCCAGCCGGCAGCAGTCGCACCGGCGGTTGCGCCCGCCCGCGGTTCGTATGGCGTGGAGGAAAGAACGATCTACCTCCCAGCCGCCACCTTGAACGCGGCGGTGTCCACGGATAAGGACGCGCTGACCGAAGCCAAGACCGCCTTGCGTGAACAGGTGCGCGACGCGCAGCGCTCGCCTGAGGACCGCTTGGATCGATTACTGGACAGGTATCAGCGCAGCATGGAGAGTGATACATCTGTCGTGTCCGAAGTGAACCGGGCGCGCACCCAGTATTACGAGAGTAGCAACACGCCCGCTTCGCAACGGCAAGTTCTGACCGATGATGCGTCGACCCGACGACAGTTGGCAGCGGATATTCGGACGAATCTCGATCAGGCCATCAACTCTTCGCCGACGATGAAGGCGGATCTGCTTCGTGAGGTCGAATCGGGCCGTATCGCCACAATCCAGGACATGCCGGAGGGGAGAAGTGCGGCAGGCGCGTATGGGCCGTTCACGAAGGCGTTTCACGTCAACGCGGTATCGGCGCTGGCTGCGCAGCCGAAGGGCAGCACTGGCTATTACGAGCTGGTCGGTGCGATCGGCCACGAAGTGGATCATTCGCAGGGCGCACTGGCAGGTCGCGCAACGCTGGACAAATACAAAACCGACGCCGATGCCATGCTGCGGTCGCCGGGGCCTGAGCACAACTTCACGGAAGTCGTGCGCGAGCGCCTGAACGCAACACGAAACTCCGAAGCACGCGGCCAGATCGATTACCTCAACAGCATCGTCGATGCGATGCCGGCCAACAAGCGTACTGCGCAGAACCTTGCGGAAAATGTGCCGATCGACCGTCGCCCGGATTTCTTCGATGAAACACCAGGCAGCCCAAGGTCGACCTATGCGCTCAAGCCGGCTTTCACGGTCGACCCGCCGGGAAGTCTCAAGATTCCGCAGACCAAAGAAAACGTCGAGGCGATGGCGACATCATTTTTCGATCGCCCGCAGTTCGGCGCGAACAACGCGACGAGCTACCGCAACATGGTGGCTGCAGGCATGGTCAACGAACTGCTGACGATTGAGGCGCGCAATGGAACGGCCGAGATGCGCGTCGACCTCAAGAGCCTCGCGCTGGATCATCGTCAAATCCAACCGCTTTTGGAGGCGGCTACCCCGCCGCGCACCTATTTCGATCTGAGCGACGGCACGAAGGTGCGTTTGGACAGCAACAACCCAACGCCAATCCCGCCTCCGGCGATTGCACCGACACCGGGGGCGCCTTCGCCCTCAGCGCAAGCACCCGGAACGGCGCCGACGCCAGAGGCGTCCCCGCCAGCGGGACCAGCAGCGGCACCATCACCAGCAGCACCGACGCCAGAGGCGCCCTCACCAACGGGGCCGGCAGTAGGACCAGCGATCGCAGCACCTTCGCCCCCAGGCGCACCTTCGCCCCCAGGCGCACCAGCGGCGCCAGTGCCTGCCGCCGATGTCATGGCTCCTCCGCCCGCGCCGGCGCTCAGCACGTCCGTTGCTGCCTTTGCTTTGCCCCGAGCGCAGAGTTCCAGTGGGTCCGACACGTCCTTGGACGGTCGAGAGCAAGCTCAGCCGCAACGGCAGGCCGCGTTGATGCTCGGTAGCCCGGCGCACGAAAACCACAGCATGTTCGCCACGCTGCTCCGCACAGTGAATGAGCGGGATGTCCAAATGGGTCGGACCCCAGATGAACTCAGCCGCCAAGTCGCAGGAGGGCTGACTCAAGAGGCCCGCGATCGAGGCTTGACTACCATTGGCGCGGCGCAGTTCACGCCGGACGGGACCAAGGTGGGCATGACCGACACGGCTGATCTCTCAGCACCGTGGGCGAAAACCGCTGTGGGCGACGTCGGCCAACTTGCAAGCCAGACGTTGGCGAAGAGCAGCGAAAACGTGGCAGCGATCAACCAGCAACAGACGCTGGAGCAAAGTCTCAGGCCGCCAATGCAGACGCAGACGCAACAGGGCCCAGATGATCCGGGTCCGAAGGGACCGCGATTGGTTTGACCAGCTTTCGGCAATGCGGTCAGAGCAGGTCGCGCCGAGAGCGTGACGGTCGCTCGTCCAGCGGGCGGTCGGACTCTCGCTTGACGCGAAGACAACGACCTAGACCGCCTCCGACCGGCGATGGCCGCCGCAGCGATCTGCGATGCCGCATCGCCGCTTTCCGACGCGACCACTGCAGGCATAAGCGAAACCGCAATCGGAGCAGCGCTGGAGCAGACCTGCGCCGAGTTGTAGAGTCGCAGGTCCGCGCGCGAGACACGCAGGAACCGATGCTCAGCGGCAGCTCAATGGCGCAAGTCACCATGCGCGCAGGCGGTAAGTGCCTTGCAGGGAGCCCGCGCGGCGATTTCCGCCGCCGATCCCATTGCGGTACTTGCAGCAGGGCAGGGCGCCTGCTCTGCAAAGGCCAGCGGCCTTCATTCGATCGTTGCTCCGGCAGCGGTAATCCGCTGCTGCGCATCCGTGCCCGACTGGTTCACTCCGTGAGGCCGCAGCGAAACGAAAGTTCCCAGGCAGGATCTGACTGAATGGGGTCAGCCTTCCCGCCGCACGCCACTCTTTGGCCTCGACCACCAGAGGAGCCTTAGGCCAACGCCTGCCGGTTCCGTAACCCTGTACGTGCGGATCACCGCATCCACCGCCTCTAACGCCTCTCAAAGGGGGACCTTCGCTTCGCTCGGCAGGGCCGCAAGGCTACGCCTCCTACTCGTTGTTTCGGCCCGCACTGTGCGCGGCTGACGCCGTGCTCGCTTCTGGGTGCGCCCCCGCCTGACCGCTCCGCCTGCCGGGCCCCACGAGGCGCATCCCGCGCCGGTGGAAGCCAAGAGATGAAGCGCACGACGGACACCCGGGCCCAATACCAGTTGAACATGGACGAAGAGGGCATCCTGCTGGCGGCAGCGAACATCCTAGAGCGTCGGCTCCTGCGGGAAGGCAGCCTTGCCAACCCCAATGCAGCCGCAGCCTACCTGCAAGCCCGATGCGCGGCCCTGTCGCACGAAGTCTTCGGAGTCGTCTTCCTGGACACCCAGCACCGGATCATCGCTACCGAGCACCTATTCACTGGCACCGTCGACGCCTGCGAAGTCCACCCGAGGGTCGTCGCCCAGCGCGCGCTGCATCACAACGCCGCGTCCTTGGTGCTCTTCCATAACCACCCCTCCGGCAACCCTGAGCCAAGTGCAGCCGACCGGACCATCACGGTTCGGTTGAAGCAGGCGCTCGCATTGCTGGACATCAGGATCTTGGACCACCTGGTGATCGGTGGCCTTTCCCACACCAGCATGGCGGCACGGGGGTGGGTGTAACCCATCCCTTTAAGCTTCCGCCTCTACTAGAGCGGAAGAGAATGCAGGCAGCCAAATCGAAAGGCGAGCTTCAAATGGCGTCAGGAACGAAAAGCATATTATCGACCAAGCATTGTGTCCGCTAAAACAAAAGGCGATGCTATTCTGCTCAGACTAACAACGGGGTTGAACGGCTGATTACGTCTTAGATCGAGTGCCGAAATAAAAGCCCGTTGCCGCACCTACAAGCCCTATGATGGGGCTCAAAATGTGCTCAAGCACGCGAAAAACTGAGTCGGTATTGGTATCTAGCGCTGT
>JAYUIZ010000603.1:0-4820 GCA_043765595.1 Lysobacter sp.
TTCGGTCATGGATCGACATCCATTCCCTCTCTCTTCCTTGCTCCGCGACCCGGCAGGACCGGCGCGAGGCATGGAGAGATCATGAACAGGCTCTGAGGCCATGCGCCGCCACTACGTCAAGAATTCCGCGCAGGAAGCGGAACGCTTCCGCAGCCGCGCTGCGCTGGGTTTCCTTGCGGTGGTGGTGGCGCTGGGCGGGCTTGCGGCGTGGTATTTCAAGCTGCAGGTCCTCGACCACACCGACTACGCCAAGCGCTCCGAGGCCAACCGCGTCAAACAGCGGCCGGAAGTGCCGGCGCGCGGCCTGATCTACGACCGCAAGGGCCGGGTGCTGGCCGATAACGTGCCTGCCTACCGCCTCGAGGTGGTGCCGGCCGAAGCCGGCGACATCGACGCCCTGGTCGCCTCGCTGTCGAAGATCATCGCGCTTGCGCCAGAGGACATCGCGCGCTTCAACGACACCCGCCGCGTCACCCGCAGTTTTCTGCCGGTGACGCTGCGGCTGCGCATCGAAGACGAAGAAGCCGCACGTTTCGCGGTCGACCGCTGGCGCTATCCCGGCGTGGAGCTGGTGCCGTATCTCACTCGCCGCTACCCCTATGGCGACCTGTTCGGCCACGTGATCGGCTACGTCGGCCGCGTCGACAAGCAGGACATCGAAAAACTCGGCGAAGGCACCGCCGCTTTCAGCCACACCGGCAAGTCGGGCATCGAGCGTTTCTACGACGACAGCCTGCGCGGCGCGATCGGTTACGAGCAGATCGAGACCAACGTCGAGGGCCGCGTCATCGGCAGCCTTGGCCGCATTCCCGCCACGCCCGGCGCCGACCTGCGGCTGAGCATCGACGCGGACGTGCAGCGCGCCGCCAGCATCGCGTTCGGCGAGCTCACCGGTTCTGCGGTCGCGATCGACCCGCGCACCGGCGAAGTGCTGGCGATGGTCAGCCTGCCCACCTACGACCCGAATCTGTTCGTCAACGGTATTTCGCACACTGACTACCGCAGATTCATGGACGACCCGGCGCGTCCGCTGTTCAACCGCAACGTGCTTGGCGGCGTCGCGCCCGGCTCCACGCTCAAACCGCTGATCACCCTGGCTGGCCTCGACAGCGGCCTGCGCAGGCCCGAGGACAAGGTGCTGTCGACCGGCGAATTCCGCCTCGCCGGGCAGAAGCGCGGCTATCGCGACTCGCACAGTGGCGGTCACGGCTGGACCGATGCGCGCAAAGCGATCGGCGATTCGGTGAATACCTACTATTACCGGCTGTCGCTGGACATGGGCATCCGCAAGTTCGACGAATACCTGTCGCTGTACGGATTCGGCGCGCCGACCGGCATCGATCTGTCCGGCGAAACCGGCGGGATCCTGCCTTCGCCGGAGTGGAAGCAGAAGAACGCGAACAAGCAGGGGCCGTGGTATCCCGGCGATACCATTATTTCCAGCATTGGCCAGGGATTCTGGAAGGCGACGCCGCTGCAGCTCGCGCAGAGCACCGCCGCGCTCGCCGCGGACGGCCTGATGCGTCGCCCGCACCTGGTCAGCGCGCGCCGCACCGATTTCGACAAGCCGTGGATCATGGTAAAACAACCGGCATCGCGCCCGATCAGCCGCAGCCCTGCGAACCTGCAGGTGATCCGCGAAGGCATGATCCGCACCGTGCACGGGCCCGGCGGCACCGCGCGCGTCATCAGCGTTGGTGCGCCGTACCTCATCGCCGGCAAGACTGGCACCGCCCAGGTCGTCAGCCGTCGCGGCAACGTCAGCGTCAACCCGCGCAACCTGCCGATGCATCTGCGCCATCGCGCGCTGTTCATCGGCTACGCGCCCGCCGAAAATCCGACCATCGCCGTCGCGGTGGTGGTGGAGGGCGGAGGTTACGGCTCCAGCACCGCCGCGCCGATCGCGCGCAAGATCCTCGACGCCTGGCTGCTGGGCAAGATGCCGGAGCCCGATCCCAAAGTGCTGGAAGCCGAGCTCGCCGCCAACCCGTTCGCGAATGTCGTGTCCAGCGCCAGCAGCAATGCCGAAGGCCGCGGCGCGATACTGCCAGCGGCCGCGCAGGCGCCGGCACGATGACCGCCTTCGTCCGCTGGCTATTGGGCCTGTTCCTGCGCTTCACCCGCAGCCTCGATCTGCCGCTGCTGGCTGCGCTGCTGGCGCTGATGGGCATCGGTCTGGCGGTGCTGTACAGCGCGGGCAACGAAAGTCCGCGGCTGGTCATGGCACAGGGCGTCCGCTACGGTGTAGGCCTTGGCGCGCTATGGCTGCTGTCGCGGGTGTCGCCCACGCAGTTGCGCAGCATCACGCCGCTGGTGTTCGCCGGATCGCTGCTGCCGCTGGTGGCGGTGCTGTTCATCGGCGACGGCAGGCACGGCAACCACTGGATCAATCTCGGCGTGTTCTATTTCCAACCGGCGGAACTGCTCAAGCTCAGCCTGCCGATGATGGCCGCGTGGTATCTGCACCAGCAGCGCCTGCCGCCGCGCTTCGCTACGGTACTCATCGCCAGCGGCATCATCGCCGCGCCGACGCTGCTCATCCTGTTGCAGCCCGACTTCGGCACCGCGATGCTGGTCGCTGCCAGCGGTTGTTTCGCGCTGTTTCTCGCGGGTCTGCCCTGGCGATGGTTCATCGTCGCCGGAACAAGCGCCGCGGCGGCCGCACCGGTCGCGTGGTTCTGGTTCCTGCGCCCGTATCAGAAAGACCGCATCCGCACCTTCCTGAATCCGGAATCCGATCCGCTCGGCACCGGTTGGAACATCATCCAGTCGAAGATCGCGATCGGCTCCGGCAACTGGACCGGCCAGGGCTGGGGCCAGGGCACGCAGTCGCATCTGGACTATCTGCCCGAACACACCACCGACTTCATTTTCGCGGTGCTGTCCGAAGAATTCGGCTGGGTCGGCGTCAGCATCACCCTTGCGCTGTACATGTTCGTGGTCGGTCGCTGTCTGTGGATCGCCAGCGAAGCGCGCGACACCTACTCACGCCTGCTTGCCGGCGCACTCGGTCTCGCGTTTTCGGTCTATGTGATCGTCAACGCTGGCATGATCTCCGGCCTGCTGCCGGTGGTCGGCGTCCCGATGCCGCTGCTCAGCTACGGCGGCACTGCGGCGGTGTCGCTGCTGGCGGGGCTGGGGGTGGTGATGGCGATGAAAGAGCGGCGTTAGGCGCCTTCGCTGTTGCCACCGGATGTGTTTCCGCCACGTTTGCCGCGGTGGCCGCTTCCACCGCGCAACTGGCGTCCGCCGCGCCCGTTTCCGCCTTCACCGTGGCCACCCGGGCCGCCGCCGTGGTTCGACACACGCGGCTGGGAGAGTGGCGGATTTCCGGGTTAAGGATCGCCTTGGGGATTCAGCGTCCGGCGTCGCTATCGAAGGCGGCGCCGGACTAGCAGTGGTCACTGCGAACGTCGTTTCGTGAGCTTCAGAATCCTCCGGAAATGAAGCCCCGGCAGCCAACGCTTCATCCGCCACAGCATCGGTTCGCGCTTGGTCGGGATGATCATGAATTCGCCGCGCTCAGCCGCGGCGAAGACCTTGTCGGCGACGCCGTCCAGGGTGTCCGGCGAGGTGTCCATCAGCTTGATGACTTTCGCTTTGGTCTTGTCGCTGGCGAATGCGGTTTCCAGCAGATTGGTGCGGAAGAATGCGGGGCAAATTACGCTCACGCCGACGCCGCTGGCGTGGGTTTCGGCGCGTAGTTGTTCCGACAGCGCGACCACGCCGGCTTTCGCCACGCCGTAGCTCATCATGCCCGGCGCACCGGCCAGGCCGGCGAAACTCGCAGTGTTGATGACCTGTCCCTTGCGCGCCGCCAGCATCGCCGGCAGAAACAGCCGGCAGCCGCGGACCACGCCCAGCAGGTCGATGTCGATGATCTTGCGCCACTCTTCCATCGTGGTATCGACCATCGCGCCTACCGAGGCGATGCCGGCGTTGTTGATCAGCACGTCCACGCTGCCCCATTCGCGCTGGATGCAATCATGCAGTGTCTGCATCGAGGCGTCGTCGCCCACATCGACGACCTGCGCAAGATGGCCGCTGCCCGGCAGCGCCGCGGCGGCCGTTTCGGCGCGTTCGGCGATGAGGTCGACGCAGGCCACACGTGCGCCGCTGCGCGCGTAGCGATGCGCCAGCGCCAGGCCCAATCCACTGCCGGCGCCGGTGATCAGTACGCGTCGTCTGTTGTCCATGTGTCCCGCCTTGGTGCTGTGCTAGTCTCGCCAGCATAGCAAGCCGCCTCGCGTGCGCCGTCCTTCCACTCCTGATTTTGCGGCCTTCCATGTCCATATCCGACCCCCTGTTCGACCTCACCGGCAAGATCGCGCTGGTCAGCGGCGCATCGCGCGGCATCGGCGAAGCCATCGCCCATACGCTCGCAGCGCATGGCGCGCACGTCGTCTGCACCTCGCGCAATGTTGAGGCCTGCGAAACCGTCGCCGCCGCGATCCGCACGGCCGGCGGCTCCGCCGAAGCGCATGCGCTGCATGTCGGCGATCCGGATGCGATCGAAGCCCTGTTCACCACCCTCGACGCGGCTGGAAAGGCGCCCGATCTGCTGATCAACAACGCCGCCACCAATCCATATTTCGGCCCGATGATCGACATGGATCTGGGCAGCTACCAGAAAACAGTCGACGTGAATCTGCGCGGTTATTTCTGGACCTCCGTGCAGGCGGCGCGACGCATGAAAGCCAAGGGCGGCGGCAGCATCGTCAACATCGCTTCGGTCAACGCCAAGCGGCCCGCAGCGGGGCAGGGCGTGTATTCGATGACCAAGGCCGGCATCGTCAACATGACCGAAGGTTTCGCCAAGG
>JAYUIZ010000604.1:0-4817 GCA_043765595.1 Lysobacter sp.
CTACAACCTGCAGGATTGGATCGCGCAGGTCAACTGAAGCGACAACTCGACGGTTTATGCACCCTCTTCGATTCCGCATTCCGCGAGACCTCACCCCATCCGCAATTCCGACATCCGCAGCATCGTAAGGCGTGCTCAAGAACGCCGAATGAGCTGATCCAAGCTGGAAGAATCGACGGATTCGACAAACCGGTGCCATGTCTCGATCGGATGCGGGTTCATTGCGCTGATTCTCCTTCGATGGGGTTCATGACGCCTCGCGCCGATTCGGCCCTATCCACAGGGCGATGCCGGATATTGATCCGTGATCTTCAAAAGTGCCAATGAAAGCTTGTCAACGGCAACCGCGCAGGTCGTAGCCCGGGTAAGTGCACCGCGCGCACCCGGGATGGAGTCGAGTTCAGCCTCTCCGAAAAGTCCCGGGTGCGGCCTTCGGCCTTACCCGGGCTACGTCACTGCTGCAGATTTTGTTGTACTTAGCTGTTGCCGCGGAATGGCACTAATGATTCGCTAAATTCTAAAGTACCGATCAGTTTGTCTCCAGTTTTAGTTAAAACCACATTGACATGTTCACCATTATCTTTGTCAGAGAATTTCCCTATTAGCAGATCTTGATCGTCATAAGAAAATTGACCAACATCTAAATCTCTATATTTTGATTGGTAGCCATAAACTAAAACCATGCCTAAAGGATAGATTGTTTTGTTGTTTCTGTCTCTAAATTCGTATTTTCTATCTAGATCGAACGCCACTTTAATCCACGGATCAGGGCCATTGCCTTCATTATTTTTAAGTTCTTTAAAAGCCGTTTTGCTAATCTCGCTACCCATGAATACTCTGGATGAGAATTCTTCTAAGCTAATAAACACGTTGCTATCTTTTACGGCAACCAATTTATCCATTAAAAAATCTTGAATTGAACCAACTTCATCGAACTCTAATGATACTGATTTCAGGAAGTAAGTGCGGCCGTAAACAGAAAGTTTTTTTAGTTTCTCGAACATAGGCAGCCACTGCTTTCTTTTTGCAGCGCTGAATGTTAGAAGCTTTTCTCGATTCTTTTCAGCATACGTTTTTGCGGTTTTTGTGAATCCATTTTTCGCAACTATAATCGTATGATGAATTCCAAGTTTTCTATGTTTTTCTAGATGTTTCTCTATGGCTTGTATGTCAAGTGCTCGGCTAGTAGCCGTGCATTCGATTCCAATTTTTATGACGCAATTTAACTGCAATGTTTCAATTAAAATGTCAACCTCGCGGTTCTCCTCTGCCTCAGGATCATAAATCATTGCGGACTCAGTCACGGTCGCGCCACTAGGTGCAAGATGTGTATTTATAATCTTAACTAGCTTTTGGAAATAATTTGTCCTTGGTGGCATTTAATTATTCTCAGAATCAATACGGTGGGAAAATACGAAAACAGTTAACGCTTATTCAACCCTATTCCGGGTGCGGTACCGGATGGTGATTCGAGACTTCCAAAATTATCAATAAGACCCGTCAGCAGCTAGCGAAGATTGATTTCGTCTGCCTCGTTCACTCAATCCGTCGCCTCACCGGAATCCCACTCGCCGGAAACCTAGCCACATCTTCACCACTCTCCCTAATCGGCACCCCATGCTCCGGCGCCCATGCCAGCGCAGAGATGATTTCCCACGTCGCAGGCAGGCGATCGTTATCGCGAAACGTTTCGTAGGCAGTCGCCGCCGCAGCGAAGCGCGCCTTGCCGGTCAGCGTGTGCCGACGCGCGTGCAATGCGTTGGTGGCGCCGATGGCGCGCAGTTCGCGCATCAACGCGGGCAGGTCGTCGTAGCGGGTGGTGAGTTCGTCGCGGTCGAGCACCGGGTTGCGGAAACCGCTGGCGATGAGGGCATCGCCGAACTGGGCGATGGATGCGAACGGACTGACGTGCGGCACGGCGTCGGCTTGGGCGAAGGCGCCGCGCAGTTCGTACAGCGTGTCGGGGCCGAAGGTCGATACCGCCAGCATGCCGCCGGGTTTCAGCACGCGGCGGAAGCCGGCGAATACCGCGGGCAGATCCTCGATCCATTGCAGGCAGAGATTCGAGAACAACACGTCGACGCTGTGATCGGCCAGCGGCAGCGCGCGTGCGTCGGCGCAGATGCGCGCGGGCCTGCGCGCTGGCATGCCCGCGAGCAGGCGCGAGAGTGCGCCGGGCAGCGCGCGCGCGAAGGCCGAGGTTTCGGCGTCGTGCTGGCGCAGCATCGGCAGTGCGAGATCCAGCGCGAGCACCTGCGCTTTCGGCCAGCGCTGCTGCAGCGCGCGCGAGGCGTGGCCGGGGCCACAGCCCAGATCGACGACGAGCGACGGTGTCTGCGCATCGCCCTCGCGGCCTTCAGCGTAGTAATCAAGCGATTCGAGCAGCCACGATTCGACTTCGCGCTGCAGCTTCGCGGCGTCAGCGTAGCTGGCGGACGCGCGCGAAAAAGCGCGACGGACCTGACGCGGGTCGAACAGTGCGGTCATCGCGTTGCGTCGCCCGTGGAAACGTCGGAGAGGAATGCGGAGACGCGCGCTGCCACCTCATCAACATGGGTGAGAAACGGCGCGTGCCCCGCATGCTCGATCTGCGCAAAGGTCGCGGATGCGTGGTTGGACTGTTCGATCATCGCCACCGCTTCGCGCATCGCGCGCGGGTCGACCAGACGGTCGCGACGACCGGCGACCCACAGACTCGGCACGCGCAGCTGCGACAGTAGTGGGCGCTGATCGACGGTTTCGAGAATATGCAGGCCGTCGACCAGCACACGCGCCGCGGGTTCGCCGCGCGCGAACAGCTCGGCGCGCAGCTCGCGCATTTCCTCTTTGGCGTGATCGGAGCCGAAGGCTTCCAGCGCAACGAAGCGGTCGAGCGTGGCGCGATAGTCGTCGCTCAGGCCCTTGGCGAAATCGCGGAAGATCTCTGCAGATACGCCGGAACGCCAGTCCGGGCCGCGCACGAAACACGGGCTGCTGCATAGTGCGATCAGCGCCGGCACTTGCATGGGATCTCGCACCGCCGCGTGCAGCGCGAACATGCCGCCCAACGACCAGCCCAGCCACGGCGCGGGCGGCGTCTGCGCGCAGACAGCGTCGCAGACTGCATCGAATTCGAGTGGAGTTTCGTGATCACCACTCAGACCATGGCCGGGCAGATCGATCACATGCAGGGTGTGCCGGCCGCGCAGGCGTTCGAGCAGTGCAGCGAACACGCCGCCGTGCATGGCCCAGCCATGCAGCAACACCAGCGGCGGACCGTCGCCGCTGACGGTCATGTGCAGACGTTGGCTCACGATTGTGGCGCGGGCGGCTGCGTTGCGGCGCTCCGCGCGGCGCGGATCATCGGTGCGAGCGTGCGCCACTGCACGCCGATGTCGCGCACGAACCATTGGGTGAAGCGGCGGCGCCAGCGCGGCCATTCGCGCACGACAAGAATGCGTTCGACCAGCCATGTTTCATCGAAGGCTCCCCATTCGCCGGCTATGCTTAACAGATTCGGATACAGCACGGGATGCACGTCGTACATCAGCATATTGTGCAGTTCGTCCAGCGAATAAGGCGATGCGGCCAGCGTGCGTACGATGTAGTCGTACGACAGCGTGACATCGGTATCCAGATACAGATCGGACAGCGCGACCCACACCGGGATGCGCGCGTCCAGCTCGTTTGGTGAGGCCACCACCGACCTCATGCCACCGCGGTACCCGCGTTGTAGCCCATTTCTACCGCGTCGCGCGCCCAGCTGAGGGCGTCGACCAAGGAATCGACTTCGGCTTGGGTATGCAGCGAGGACAGGGTGATGCGCAGGCGCGAGCGGCCATCGGGCACGGTGGGTGGGCGGATCGCCGGCACCCAGAAGCCCTGGGCTTCGAGCGCGGTGCTGAGCGCCATGGCGCGCTTTTCGTCGCCACACATCAGCGGCTGGATCGGGGTGGTGGACGGCAGCAGCGGCAGGTCGCGGAACAGCGCGGTGCTGCGGAAATGCGCGATGAGGCTCTGCAGTTTTTCGCGGCGCCAGTGGTCGCGACGCGCCAGTTTCACCGCGGCCAGACTGGACGCAGCCTGTCCCGGTGGCAGCGCGGTGTTGTAGATGTAGGGGCGCGCGGTTTCGGCGAGATGGCCGATCATGTCGTCGCTGCCCAGCACCACCGCACCATAGCCGCCGAGCGCTTTGCCCAAGGTGGCGAGTTGCAGCAGACCGGAGGCATCCAGCCCGGCATCGGCGACGCAGCCGCGGCCTTCGGGGCCGACCACGCCAACGCCATGGGCGTCGTCGACATAGATCAGCGCCTGCTGCACGCGCGCGACCAGCGACAGCTCGCGCAGCGGGGCGACATCGCCGTCCATGCTGAACACGCCGTCGGTGGCGAGCATCGCCGCGCCTTCAGGCACGGTGCGCAGCTGGCGCAGCGCGCCTTCGGGGTCGAGGTGCGGATAGCGGCGCAGCTTGCAGCCGGCGAGACGCGCGGCGTCGATCAGGCTGGCGTGGTTGAGCCGGTCCTGCACGCAGACGTCTTCTTCGGTGAGCAGCGCCTGCATGACCGCGAGATTGGCGAGATAGCCGCTGCCGAACAGCAGCGCGCGCGGCGCGCCCAGCCAGTCGGCGAGTTCGCGCTCCAGCGCGTCGTGGCTGGCGAAGTGGCCGCAGACCAGATGCGAAGCGCCGCTGCCGGCGCCGTCGCGGGCGGCGGTGTTCTGCAGCGCATCGACGACCGCGAAATGCTGCGACAGGCCAAGGTAGTCGTTGCTGCAGAAGTTGGTCAGCCAGCGCCCGTCGACTTCGTAGCGCACGCCGTCGCGCCGGGTAATGGTGCGTC
>JAYUIZ010000605.1:0-1739 GCA_043765595.1 Lysobacter sp.
AGCGGTGCCGCCACCGCCGCCGCTGGCGACGTTGAAGTTCACCACCGTGTTGGCCGCGGGACGCGCGTCGCCGGCATCGCGGATGTTGGCCGCGAACGCGGTGAAGGTGCAGGCCACGCCCGCGGGCAGCGCGGTGCCGGTATCGATGCTGAAACCGGTGGCCGCAGTGGTGTTGGGCCACGTGATGTTGATGTCGCCGAAGGTGGCGCAGGCCAGGGTGAACGCGCCAGGGCCGGCGGTAACCGCTTCGCTGAAGGTGATGCCGAGATTGCCAGCGGCCGGGAAATCGTTCGCACCGTTGACGGGCGTGGTCGAGGTGACGGTGGGGACAGGATTCGGCGGCGTGGTGCCGGTGAAGCTCTGGCCGTTATTGCAGGTGCCGAAGGTCTCGGTGGCCGCAGCGCGCCAAGTGAAATTGACCAGGCCGCCGCTGCCGCCGAGCTGCAGCGAGCGGCCGGCAGGATCGGAGCCGCTTTCGGATACTGGAATATTGCTGCTGGTGAGGCCGGCGGCCGGCCCGTTGCTGGCGGTGATGCTGCCTTCATAGCTGATGAACTGCACCACCTGGCCGCTGGGATTCACCAGCGCGATGCCGTCGTTGGGGCCATTCTGGATGCCGTTGCTGGCGTAGCTCAGCGTCGCGATGCGCACTTGGCCGCCGCAGCCGACCAGACTGCCCGCAGGCACGAGGTCGTTGTCGTAGGTGACAGCCGACGACGGGGTTGAGCCGTTGTACAGATACACGCGGTAGCTGCTGAGGGTTTCGCCCGCGGTGGCGACGATCTCGATGCGCTCGCCGGTATCGCCGGCGGCGGTGGAATCGTCGTAATGGAATTCGTTGATGAAGACCTCTGCCTGGGCGGCGCCGCTTGCCAGAAGCAGGGCGAAGGCCAGGGGGCACATCACATAAGTTGACAGCATGGAAAGCGCACGCGACATGGATACATCCCTTCCGTTATGGAGGGCGCAATCTAGCCCGGCGTTATGACAACCGCCACCAGAAATCCCGGGCGCCGGACGCGCGCCGACGAACGGCGCCACCGGGACGGGACGGCTTCGCCCCTTGCCATGGCTGTTAGCCTGATGCGATGACCCCGCAAGACACTTTTCCCATCGCCGAACTGCTGCCGGAAATCCGGCGGACGCTGAGCGCCGGCACGCGCCTGGTGCTGGAAGCGCCACCCGGCGCCGGCAAGACCACACAGGTGCCGCTGGCGCTGCTGGACGCCGATTGGCTGGCCGGCCGTAGGATCGTGATGCTGGAGCCGCGTCGCGTGGCCGCGCGCGCGGCGGCGCAGTTCATGGCGAAGCAGTTGGGCGAAGCCGTCGGCGACACCGTCGGCTATCGCATCCGCTTCGAAAACAGAGTCACCGCGAAGACTCGCATCGAAGTGGTGACCGAAGGCATCCTCACCCGGATGCTGCAGGACGACCCGATGCTGGAAGGCGTGGGCGCGATCCTGTTCGACGAATTCCACGAACGCCATCTCGCCGGCGATCTGGGTCTGGCATTGGCCCTGGATGTGCAGGCGGGCCTGCGCGAAGACCTGCGGCTGGTGGTGATGTCGGCGACGCTGGACGGCGAGAAACTCGCCGCGTTTTTGGACGCACCGCGGCTGTCCAGCGCCGGCCGCAGTTATCCGGTGCGGCTTGCACATTTTCCGGCGCGACGCGATGAGGCGATCGAGCATCAGGTCAAGCGCGCGGTGGCGCATGCGTTGGCCGAGCATCCGGGCGAT
>JAYUIZ010000606.1:0-1732 GCA_043765595.1 Lysobacter sp.
GCCACGCAAGACCAGGTCGAAGCCGCGTTACGGTCTACTTACGCAAAGATGGGGCGATGGCTGCGAACGCGCGCAATGCGCGGATTGTCTTCGAAGCTGCGCATCCAGCAAAAAATTCTGCGCTCGCGCGTCAAGACGTTCCGCTTGCAAGGCGGAATCATGTCGGGCGGCGAGGGCGCGAAAGTGTGGTTCGGCCTGAAGTCAATTTCTCTGATGCATTTAAACGCACGAGAGTCCGGCAAGGGTGTCCGCGCCGACGGCGGGCGATTCATCGAAGGCGCGTTTATCGCGAAGGTCGGCGGCAAGCTCCAAGTGCTGAAGCGCCGCGGCGCAAATCGCCTGCCGGTCGACGTGCAGATGGCGAACATTTCCGAACCGTCGATCGTCTACATCGAAGACGAGCTAATCGGGTCCGCCGAATTCGATCGGCAGTTCTTTAAATTCCTGGAACATGAGCTGAAATGGCGGACGCGAATACTGAAGTGACTTTGGACGAGCTGCACGCGGCGATCAAGGCCGCGATCGTGGCGGCGTTCCCCAGCTTCCAGACCGTCGAATGGTATCGCGACGACGAAATGGAAGGCATGCCGACGCCGGCCTGCCTGCTGGAAATGACCGAATTCGACCCCGTTCCGGACAGCAACGCGGGCACCGGCCAGTTCCCCGCGCTCGCGCGCATCGAGGCGCGCATTATCATGTCGGCGCGGAAGCCCGAAGCGAAGCAAGCCGTGCGCAAGGCGGCCGTCTCGCTGGCGGCATGGTTGTATCTGCGGCGATTCCCCGGCGCGAATACCGACGCCGCCGCGATCGTGTCCGTGCAGCCGGACGAATTCGCACCGCACGTCGATAAGTTCGCGACGTGGTGCGTCGAATTCGTCGTGCCCGCGATGTTCGGCGAAAGCGTATGGGAGAACGACGGCAGTGTGCCGTCGGCCTACTACAGCTTCGCGCCCGACATCGGCGCGGCGCATGAAGCGGATTATGTGAAGCTGGAAGGCGGGGGCGTGCCGTGAGCGCACTGGGGGAACACGACCGGCAGATCGGCAACGCGATCATGTTGGGAGTCGTCGCCGAACTGGACGAAGCCGCGGCACGCGTGCGCGTCGACTGCGACGGAATGCGCACCAACTGGATTCCGTGGCTCGCCGAACGTGCCGGACCTGGCGTGCGTACCTGGTCGGCACCTGAAATCGGCGAACAGGTCGTCGTGGTTTCGCCTTGCGGCGACCCGGCGCAGGGTGTCGTCATTGGCAGCGTATACCAGGAAGACCACGACGCGCCGGCCAGCGTGAAGACCACTCACCGCACGGAGTACGCCGACGGAACCGTCGTCGAATACGATCGCGAGACGACCACGCTGACGGTCGACGTCGGTACTGGGAACGTCATCGTCAACTGTGCAAACGCGAACGTGAACGCAACGGAAAAGGTCACGATCGACGCGCCCGACACTGAGATAACCGGAAACCTGAAAGTCGGGAAGAAGATCGAAGCGGGCGAAGACATCACGACGCCGGCCGACGTCAAAGCCGGCGCTATCGGCCTGAAGACGCACAAGCATCCGACTGCCGGAAATGGGCCGCCTTCGTTGCCGATTCCGTAATCGGACATCCCTGCAATGGGACCGCGCCCGAATGGCGGCGAGACTTGCCGGTATGCGAGGAATGAACGACAACACAGGGAAATCGCTTGATGGTCTGGATCATCTTCGCCAGTCGATTCGCGACATTCT
>JAYUIZ010000607.1:0-1729 GCA_043765595.1 Lysobacter sp.
ATGGATATCGGTCTGCATCAGATCGCCCAGTGCCGCGTACACCGCGCGATGACGCGCCAGCGGCGCCATGCCGGCGAAGGCCGGGCTGACCAGCCGCACGGTGAAATGCCCGCGACCGTCCTTCGCGCCCTCATGACCGGCGTGGCGATGGCTGTCGTCTATGACCTCCAGCGTGCTCGGCGCGAATGCCGACTGCAGCAGGCCGCGGATCGCTTCGACCCGCGCCTCGCGGGGCAACGTGTCGGCCGCGCTCACGGCAGCACCAGCCGGAACGGACGCGCTTCAACCCGGGCGTAGACGCCGGCATCGACATAAGGATCGGTGTCTGCCCAGGCGAGGGCAGCGGCGAGCGATTCGAACTCGGCGATCACGATGCTGCCGCTGAACCCGGCCGGGCCAGGATCTTCGGCATCGATCGCCGGACACGGGCCCGCCAGCAGCAGGCGACCCGCATCCTTCAGGACGAGCAGACGGGCCAAGTGCGCGGAGCGGGCTTCCATTCGTCGATCCAATGATTGCGGGGCGTCGTAACCCTCGATGGCGTACCACATAGATATGAGTCGTCTCTTCGTGCGGATCGTGCGGCACAGGATAGTGGATCGCCGATGCCCCGCGTCGCGATGGCCGCAAGGGCGCGATGGCTGGACAGCGGCGCCCCTAGCCCGTACTCTTGGCCCCGCACCGTTTCGAGGCCGGCTGCGACGACCCATCGAATCCGCGCAGGCGCTGCCAAGCCAGCATCCGCATTCGATCCGCCGCCCCTACCCGGCTCTGGCTCAAGACTCTTCCGCTCACGCCCCGGCCCCCGGCACGGGATGATGTGGATGGTGCAGTCGCAAGCCCTTGGCTTCATCCTGATTTGTTCTTCCCTGCATGATTCGTCGTGCATGGTCCGCGCCCGCCCACCTGTGGCATGCGCGTTCCAACATTCAATCTACCGCCGTTACGCCCGGCCCGCGGTCCGCCGCTTCCCTGGACGACAGCGGCAACGTGTCGCCCGGATCCGCCCGCAGGGGCTGGCCGCGACACGCAACACCGTGATCGCCGCAGCACGCGATCATGCCCGCGATCGCCGCCTGTCCGGCGTCTCAGCCGCCACCCGCCATCGCTGCCGAATACCGAATCCGCAATGACTCCTGCCGTCAAATGACTCCGCTGTCGAATGACCACTGAAACCGCGTCCGACGCGTCTGCCCCTGCCGATGCGGTCGATGCGCACGGCCCGCAGTCGCAGGCTGTCTTGCAGCCGCTCGCCCCGCAGCCACACGCCCCGCAGCAGCATGAGATGCGGTTGGCAACGGTGCTGGGCCAACCGGTGCTGCAGATTCCGCAGGATCTCTATATCCCGCCGGATGCGCTGGAAGTCATCCTCGAAGCCTTTGAAGGCCCGCTCGATCTGCTGCTGTACCTGATCCGTCGCCAGAACCTGGACATCCTCGACATCCCGGTCGCGGAGATCACCAAACAATATGTGAGCTACATCGGCGTCATACACGAGATGCGCTTCGAGCTGGCCGCCGAATACCTGGTGATGGCCGCGATCCTGGCCGAGATCAAGTCGCGGATGCTGCTGCCCCGCCCGCCCAGCGACGAGAACGCCGAGGACGACCCCCGCGCCGACCTGGTCCGGCGGCTGCAGGATTACGAACGCTTCAAACAGGCGGCCGAAGACATCGATTCACTGCCGCGGATGGAGCGCGACACCTCCCCCGCCGCTGCCTTCCTGCCC
>JAYUIZ010000608.1:0-1727 GCA_043765595.1 Lysobacter sp.
CATCGAAGCCGACGCGATGCGGCTGATTGGTTGCGAAGGATCGGCCCGGCTGGACAACGCCGTCCATCCCAGCGAAGGCCGGGATCGAACGTTTGACCGGGCGCTGGGCATCAAGGAAAACCCGGGTCGCGGCGTTCGCCGTGATGAGAGTGATTGGAGGACGGATTCCGATCATCCGCGATGAACATTGTCATCCCGAACGAGGGCCCAGCCCGAGGAGGGATCTGCTGTTGCCCCGATGGCGGCGGCATACAGCAGATCCCTACGCCCACTTCGCGGGCGTTCGGGATGACAGCGGTTTTGTGGAATGACCGATGGTGTTCTCCGGCGAGGAGTTGTCGCTTGGGGAATCGTGCGTTCGTCCTTCCGCTTCCCGTCGTCGGCTTCCAGTCATCGGCTTCCCGACATCGCCCCACCCCTTCACGCTGCCGAAACCCCACCTGCCATAATCGGCGGATGACGAGCGAATGGCTGGACAGCATCACGGCATGGATCACCGCACACCCGGTGGCGGCCGGTGGCGTGATCTTCCTGATCGCATTCTGCGATGCGCTGGCGGTGGTGGGGATCGTGGTGCCGGCGCTGCCGCTGCTGTTCGCGGTGGGCACACTGATCGGTCTGGGTCATATTGACGGCCCGTACGCCCTGGCCTGCGCCGCGCTGGGCGCATTCGCCGGCGACGCGCTCAGCTACTGGCTGGGGTATCGCTGGGGACCGTCGATGCGCGAGCACTGGCTGTTCCGCCGCTACCCGCAGTTGATCGACCGCGGCGAGCGCATGTTCCGCAAGCACGGCAGCAAAGGCATCGTGATCGCCCGGTTTGTGGGCGCGGTGCGGCCGTTCGTACCGGCGGTGGCGGGCATGCTGCGGATGCCTCTGCGGCGCTACGTGCCGGCGAGTCTGGCCGCGGCGCTGCTGTGGGCGGCGTGCTTTCTGGCCCCGGGCTGGGTGTTCGGCGCGTCCTACGATGCGGTGGCGGCAGTGGCCGACCGGCTGGCGCTGGTGCTGCTGGCCCTGGTGGCCGTGCTGGCGCTGGTGTGGGCGGTGGTGCTGTACACCTACCGCTGGTTCGCCGGCCACGCCGACCGCCTGCTGGCGCGCGCGCTGAAGTGGACCCGCGCGCATCCGCGGCTGAGCCGCTATGCGGCACCGCTGATCCAGCACAACCGGCCGGAATCCGCATCTCTGGCGATGCTGGCGATGTGTCTGCTGGGGATTGGCTGGGGCTGGTTTGCGCTGCTCGCCGTGGTGGTGGCCAAACGCGGCCCGCTGGCGCTGGACGAACAGGTGCAGGCCGCGATGGCGGCCTTGCGCAACCCGCTGGCGGACCGGCTGATGGCCGCACTCGCCTCGCTCGGCGACACCGCCGTCCTTCTGCCCACGCTGTTGCTGACGATGGCCTGGCTGCTGTGGCGGCGGCGCTTCGCGGCGGCTCTGCACTGGCTGGCGGCGGTGGCGTTCGGCTTCGTGTTCACCGCATTTCTGGGCCTGTCGGTAGACATGCCGCGCCCGCCGACCGCGGCCAGCGGTTTCGGGTTCCCATCGATTCCGGTCACCATGGTGACGATCGTGTTCGGCTTTTTCGCGGTGCTGATCGCGCGCGAACTGCCGGGCCGGCAGCGGGTCTGGCCGTATCTGGTCTCCGGTGCGGCGGTGGCCCTGATCGGCTTCGCACGCCTGTATTTCGGCGCGCACTGGCTCAGCGACATCGTCGGCGGCGCGCTGTT
>JAYUIZ010000609.1:0-1727 GCA_043765595.1 Lysobacter sp.
ATTCGTCGCGACTTGCGTCGCTCCCACAAAACCAGATGCAGGCCGGAAGGGTTCATCAGAAAGCTGGCGCAGCTTGGCATTGCCGATTGAGGATGCCGCGTGGCCAGAACGATGCCCGCTATCGCCGTTTGTGGGAGCGACGCGACCGCTGTCGCCATTTGTGGGAGCGACGCAAGTCGCGACGGGCTGCGGAAAGACTTTTCGCAATTCGTCGCGACTTGCGTCGCCCCCACAAAAAACCGCTGACTGCGTCTCGATCAGCGCTGCGCCATGAACGCCTCGATCTCGTCGGCGCTGCGTGCGAGCTTGTCGGTCAGCACCTTGTGGCCGTCCTTGATGACAAGGATGTCGTCCTCGGTGCGGATGCCGATGCCGCGCCATTTTTCGTGCACGGTTTTTTCGTCGCTGCCAATGTAGAGGCCTGGCTCTATGGTGAAGACCATGCCCGGTTCGAGCAGGCGCGAATCGCCGTCGAAGCGGTATTCGCCAACATCGTGGACATCCAGACCCAGCCAGTGACCGGTCTTGTGCCGGTAGAAACGCTTGTAGCTGCCGTCGGCGATGTTCTTTTCCAGTCCGCCCTTGAGCAGGCCCAGCTTCAGCAGGCCTTCTGTCAGGGTTTCCACCGCGCCGACGTGTCCGGCTTCGTAGGGCACGCCGGGGCGCGCATGCGCCAGCGCCGCACGCTGCGCCGCGCCCACCAGATCATGCAGCGCGCGCTGTTCCTTCGTGAAACGGCCGTTGACCGGAAACGTGCGGGTGATGTCGGCGGCGTAACCGCGATATTCGGCGCCCGCGTCAATCAGCACCAGCGCGCCGTCCTTCGCCTGGGCGTTGTTGGCGCGATAGTGCAGCACGCAGGCGTTGTCGCCGGCGCCGACGATGCTGCCGTAGGCCGGCTCGGCGTCGTGCATGCGGAACACGCGCTCCACTTCGGCCTGCAGTTCGTATTCGTGGATGCCGGGCTTCGCCGCACGCATCGCCGCGCGGTGCGCTTCGATGCTGATATCGGCGGCGCGCTGCATCAGTTTGAGTTCGTCGCGATCTTTGAACAGCCGCATCTCGTCCAGCAGATGGCCCAGTTCGAGAAATTCGTGCGGCGGCTGCGCGCCCATCCGCATCTGCGCGCGGACGCGGTTGAGCCAGCCGATCAGCTTGAGGTCGAAATCGGTGTCGCGGCCGAAGTGGTAGTAGACGCGGCTGCGTCCTTCCAGTAAGCCGGGCAGGATTTCGTCCAGATCGTCGATTGGATACGCGTCGTCCATGCCGAACCCATCGACCGCACCTTCGGTACCGCTGCGCGGGCCATCCCAGCCCTCGCGCTCCGGATCGCGCTCGCGGCAGAACAGCAGCGCTTCGCCGTGCTTGCGGCCCGGAATCAGCACCAGCACTGCATCGGGTTCGGGAAAACCGGTGAGATACCAGAGGTCGGAATCCTGACGATACGGGTAATGTACGTCGCGGCTGCGGATGCGCTCCGGGGCCGAGGGAATCACCACGATGGCGTCGTCGCCGGCCATGCGCATCAGCTGACGACGGCGGCGGGCGTAGACCTGCGCGGAGATTCCTGTGGAGAGCGTGCCTGTCGAAGTCACTCCGGTCGCGCTCATCGGTCAGTGCAACTGGCGCCGGTGGCGCGCGCCCATCGCGCAATCCCCGTGCAGCAGCAGCGCCGCCACGCGGACGAATTCCTCGATCTCGATCATCGCCGCTTCGTCGTCCTCATC
>JAYUIZ010000610.1:0-1726 GCA_043765595.1 Lysobacter sp.
GTCGCGACTGGCTGCGGAAAATCTTTCCGCAATCCGTCGCGACTTGCGTCGCTCCCACAGCAGCGGTCCTTCCGGCGGAGCAGCCGCGGACTCGCTCCGTATCGCGATAGCGGCCAATGAAAACCCCGGTGGATACGATCCGCCGGCGCAAAAGTGGCGATCCACAGGCTGCTCTATCACTGCAGAAGCGGCGACCCACTGGATGCTCTACTGTGGGAGCGACGCAAGTCGCGACTGGCTGCGGAAAATCTTTCCGCAATCCGTCGCGACTTGCGTTGCTCCCACAACAGCGGGCATTTCGGCGGAGTAACCACAAGCCGCTACCGCCAGCTATCCGCGGACAGCCTGATCCAAAGCGGCCTGCGCCTGCAGCGCGGCCAATTCCTCATCGCTGAAACCCGCGGCGCTGCGCGCGTCGAGATTGAACGGGCCATGCAGCACGCCGCGGCCGTATTCGGCGATCAACCGGCGGAAGGTCGGTTCGGCAGCGACGCCTTCGCGCTCGCAATACCAGCGAAACCAGTGCGAGCCGACAGCGACGTGGCCCACTTCCTCGCGGAGGATCACTTCGAGAATATCGGCGGTGGCATCGTCGCGGTGCTGGCGGAGTTTCACGATCATCGCTGGGGTCACGTCCAATCCGCGCGCTTCCAGCACGCGCGGCACCAGCGCCATCCGTTCCAGCCCGCTGTGCGCGGTCTTTTCGGCCATTTCCCACAGGCCATTGTGGGCGTCGAAATCACCATAATCATGGCCGAAGTCAGCGAGCCGCGCGCGCAGCATCGCGAAATGCCGCGCTTCGTCGTTGGCGACGCTCACCCAGTCCGCATAGAACTGCGGCGGCATGCTGCGGAAGCGATACACCGCATCCCAGGCCAGATCGATGGCATTGAATTCGATGTGCGCGATCGAGTGGATGAACGCCGCGCGGCCTTCGTAGGTGCCGAAGCCGCGCTTCGGCAGTTCGCGCGAAGCCACAAGCTTCGGTCGCTCGGGACGGCCGGGCATGCGGATCGATTCCGGCGGCGGCGCGCTGTCGTCGATGACGAGTTCGCCGCGCGCGAAAGCCTCGGCGGTGGCGAAGGTCTGTTCGAGTTTGTCGTCGGGCGTGGCGGCGCGGAGGCAGGTGTGGGCGGCGGAGAAAATGGAATTCATGCGTTCGATTTCTGTAGGAGCGGCTTCAGCCGCGATGGAAGCCCGCTTCGACCCTGCCCGCGGCTGAAGCCGCTCCTACAAAGACCCCTACGATGCCAACCGTCGCTTTTTCTTCGCCTCGTCCGAACGCAACTGCTGGATGCGCTCGAAATAACCCGGTTCGATGCCGGTGACGTATTCGCCGTTGAAACACGAGCTGTCGAATTTGCGGCCCGGGAACTTCGGGCCGGCAACGGCGGCTTCCAGATCGGCGAGATCCTGATAAATCAGCCAATCGCAGCCCAGCAGCTCCTGCACTTCCTGCTCGGTGCGGCCGTGCGCGACCAGTTCTTCCGGCGACGGCATGTCGATGCCATAAACATTCGGGAAACGTACCGGCGGTGCGGCAGATGCGAGATAGACTTTTTTCGCGCCGGCGTCGCGCGCCATCTGCACGATCTGCTGCGAGGTGGTGCCGCGGACAATAGAATCGTCGACCAGCAGCACGACTCTGTTCCGGAACTCCAGCGGAATCGGGTTGAGTTTGCGACGCACCGATTTCACCCGCTCGCCCTGCCCCGGCATGATGAAG
>JAYUIZ010000611.1:0-16968 GCA_043765595.1 Lysobacter sp.
TCAAACAGCAGCTGGTGCTGGTGCAGGAAGACGCCAACGGCAAGGTGCTGGGCGCGACCACGCCGCAGTTGGCGGGCGCATTGGACGACCGCTTCGCCGCAGCCGAGGCCATCGACGATCTGGGCGTCTCGCTGCGTCGCGGACGCACCAGCTTCAAGCTCTGGGCGCCCACCGCGCGCAAGGTCACGCTGTGCACCTACGGCGCGCGCGGTGTGGCTCATAGCCAGGACGCGATGGGCTTCGATCCCGCCACAGGCGCGTGGCGCTTCGACGCACGCGGCGAACGTCGCGGCGCGTATTACAAGTACGCGGTGGAAGTGTTCGTGCGCGGCGTCGGCGTGGTCCGTAATCTGGTCACCGATCCATATTCGATCGGCCTCAACGCGGATTCGCAGCGCAGCTACGTGGCCGATCTGGATTCGCCGTGGCTGATGCCGCCGGGCTGGCGCTTCTATCCCGCGCCCAATGCCGTCCGCGCGCAGGAAGACATGTCGATCTACGAACTGCACGTGCGCGATTTCTCGGCCGGCGACGCCAGCGTCAGCGCGCGCAACCGCGGCAAGTATCTGGCGTTCACCGAGTGGAACTCGAACGGCATGCGCCATCTGCGCGGGCTCGCGCAGGCGGGCCTGACCGACGTGCACCTGCTGCCGGTGTTCGACTTCGCCAGCACGCCGGAGAAAGGCTGCGTCACGCCGATCATTCCTAACGCCGCGCCGGATTCCGACGCGCAGCAGACCGCGGCTGGCGCCGCGCGCGCCACCGACTGTTTCAACTGGGGCTACGACCCCTGGCACTTCACCGCGCCGGAGGGCGGTTACGCCAGCGATGCCGACAACGGCGCCGCGCGCATCCGCGAGTTCCGCGCGATGGTGATGGCGCTGAACCTCAACGGCCTGCGCGTGGGCATGGACGTGGTCTACAACCACACCAGCGCCTCGGGCCAGGGCGACCGCTCGGTGCTGGACCGTGTGGTGCCCGGTTATTACCACCGGCTCAACACCGCCGGCGATATCGAACGTTCGACCTGCTGCGAGAACACCGCGACCGAAAACCGGATGATGGCCAAGCTCATGATCGATTCGGTCAAGACCTGGGCCACGCAGTACCGGATCGATTCGTTCCGCTTTGATCTGATGGGCCACCAGCCGCGCTCGGTGATGGAACGACTGCGCGATGACGTGTCGGCGGCCGCCGGCCGGCCGATCCAGCTGATCGGCGAAGGCTGGAACTTCGGCGAAGTGGCCAACGGCGCGCGCTTCGTCCAGGCCTCGCAGCTATCGTTGAACGGCAGCGGCATCGGCACCTTCAGCGATCGCGCCCGCGACCACGTCCGCGGCGGCTCGGGCTTCGACAGCGGCAACGCGCTGCGCAGCAACCAGGGCTACATCAACGGCATGCACTACGACGACAATGGCAGCGGCGGCAATAAGACCCGCAACGACCTGATGTGGTCGGCCGACGTGATCAAGGTCGGGCTGGCCGGCTCGATCCGCGATTACACGATGACCACCCACTGGGACGCGACCCTGCGCCTGGACCAGATCGACTACAACGGCCAGCCGGCCGGTTATGTGGTCGATCCGCAGGAAGTGGTGAACTACGTCGACAACCACGACAACTGGACGCTGTTCGACAACAACGCGTTCAAGCTGCCCACCGCCACCAGCCGCGAAGACCGTGCCCGCGTGCAGATCCTCGGTGCCGCGATCAACACCTTCAGCCAGGGCGTGGCCTATTACCACGCCGGTATCGACACGCTGCGCAGCAAGTCGCTGGACCGCAACAGCTACGACAGCGGCGACTGGTTCAACCGCATCGACTGGACGTATCGCGACAACGGTTACGCCGCCGGCCTGCCGCCGCAGGGCGACAACGGCGACAATTGGTCGGTGATGGGCCCGCTGCTGGCGGACGCGCGCATCAAACCGACGCAGGCCGAGACCCGTTGGACCCGCGACGCCTTCCGCGATCTGATGCAGATCCGCGCCAGCTCACGCCTCTTCCGGCTGCGCACCGCGGGCGAGATCAAGCAGCGGCTGAGCTTCCGCAACACCGGCAGCGCGCAGGTGGCCACGGTACTCGCGGCGCATCTCGACGGCCGCGGCTATCCCGGTGCGAATTATCGCGAGCTGCTGTATTTCGTGAACGTCGACACGCTGCCGCAGTCGCTGACGATTCCCGCCGAAGCCGGCAAGCAATACCGCCTGCACCCGGTCCACACCGCGCACGACGCCGCAGACCGTCGCGCCGCCAGCGCGGCCTACGATCGCGCCAGCGGCCGCTTCACGCTGCCGGCGCGGACGGCCGTGGTGTTCGTGGTGAGGTAACGCCGGCCATCGTTTCAGCGACAGCAAAACGGCGACCTTCGGGTTGCCGTTTTGTTTGTGATCCTGCCCTTTCGAGCCAGCGCAACTCTCGACTTCTGGATCGAATCCATTTCATGCGCTTGGAAAACGTGGCTTGCAGCTCAAGGCTGTAGCCGCTTCCGACTCGAAGCAGACATACTGCGAACAATTCACAGCGCATGCCAGGCAATGATCACTTCAACCCTAGTTCGCCGATTGGACATCGATGCCGCTTCGCATCCCAGAGGTCAGCCGCACATCAGTTCGGCCAGCGGGCTGGTGATCGTCGCCGACTGGTTTTACATCGTCGCCGACGATGAGAATCACCTGATCGCCTTGCGAAGCGCCGATGTGGAATCGGGAGTATTGCGGATGCTGCCGCTTCTGGAGGCCCGGCTGCCTGACAAAAAGGCGGAACGAAAGCGCCAGAAGAAGGATCTGGAGGCGCTTGTCCATGTGCCAGGCAATGAACGCCGGCCGTCGCTGTTGATTGCGTGGGGCTCAGGCTCACGGGCACAGCGCGACTTCGCCTACGTGGTCGGTCTGGATGAGGACGGCGGCGTTGCCGGCGACGCGCGCGCGGTTCGCCTGACGCGGCTGCACGATGCGCTGCGCAGCTGCGTTGGCGCGCTGAATATCGAGGCCGGCCTGGTACAGGGCGATGACCTGTTGTTGTTCAGCCGGGCGAATGTGAATGCGCCGTTGAACGGATGTTTTCGCCTCGATCTGCACCAGGTGATCGATTTCCTGCTCGCCGACGAGGACAGCACCGCCGTACCCCGGTTCGATTTCACGCAGCTTGATCTGGGTCGAATGCGCGATGTTCCGATGGGCATTACCGATGCGACGCCGCTCGAGGAAGGTGTATGGCTGCTCAGCGCCGTCGCAGAAAACACGTCGAATGCCTACGACGACGGCCCATGCCATGCGTCTGCGCTGTTCGCCTGCGACCGCGACGGCAACGTCGCATGGACGGAGCCATTGGACGGCGCGCTCAAAGTGGAAGGCATCGCTTTCGACGCGCGCGGCGCCCTCTGGCTGACCACCGACGCCGACGAACCTGACGTGCCATCGGATCTTCGTCGCATCGCATGGCCTCCGCCGGGATTTCACCTGCGGTCGCGGTAGAAGACGATCACGTGATGCCGTCTTCTCGTCAGAGGGACGCTCTGCGTAGTTACTGTAAGTAAGGGCCATTCGAACCTGACCCCATTGTTTCCAATTAGGATGGATATTGCCTGGATCCGGCCAGGCGGGCATGGGTACAAACGCCGGCGCTGAGGCCGGAATATCAAATCGCATGGAGCAAACTTTTGAGTATTACGCCGCCCGATTCTATGGATGAGTTTCTTAGTCTTGTGGGCTATCTCGCTGCTGAGTCCACTCTTGCTCACAACTTAGATACCGTCGCTGAAGAGAACGCGGAGTTGGTTGCAGAGCTGGCCGAGTATCAGCGTGACGGTACTGTGGCCTTGGCCGCCAGCTTGCTTACTCTCCCCCAGCATCAGGGCCAATGCGGCCGCTTTGAGCAACTTGTCGCGCTGGCGCTGATTCATTGCAAGGGCACAAAGGTCGCCAACATCGCAGACGCCGCTCGCTGGTATGAAGCGCTTGGGAACTCGCCGAGTGCTTTTGGCGAAGACCCGGCAGAAGACGTCTTTGTTAGCGTTGTCGGCAACGATCGCGGCGACCACCTCATGCTGGAGGGCTTATGGGAAGGTGCCGGCTTCTACACACAGTGTCTTGTCGACGTGGTGTTTGCAATGCCGGCGACAGCAAAGTATGAGCCTCTCAAACGAAGGGTTCAGGCGCTGCTTCGGCTATCCAATCTCATTTGCAAAAGGGCTTCGCTCGCCCGGTTTCAGGATGGCGGCGACACGTCCCACGAATCGCTCGATACGGGCGGGTTGGACGCAGAGATTCTGAAGACGCGGGTTGCCTTTACCATCAAGCAGCTGAAGTCCGCCGAGATATCGGTAGCAAACCTTACGGAATTTGTGTTGGTTGAAGCACAGATCGCGACCCTCGGTACCGCCGCGCTGGGCGACGGTAGTCTGGAACAGCGCCCCCTGATTCGGACCAAAGACGGCATCCTAGCTGCGATGCCCACCGCCCTCACTGTAGCGCTTCGCCATGAGGTGATCCGCTACGTTAAGCGACTAGGCGAGCTTCCACCGCTGGATCGAGCGTTGGCCAATGTCTACATTCGGCGCATTGACGGCACTCGCGTGCTGGGTGGCCGTGCCGATCTTCGGGTGCAATGGCAGCAGCATGGATTAACGCACTTCTCCGTGATGGCCTCTGAGCTCGATGTCGGCCATCACGTGGCATTTGTCTTCATGCTGCCGAGCATGGCGCAACACACAGATGCGGCATTCACGGAACTTCTGCCAATCGACAAAGGCACACTGGCATTTATAAACCGTGTCGCGGAGCGGACTGCGGAAGGTCTTGGCAAGGTCTCGGGCTTTCAGCGCGGCCTGTTGATCCAGGTGGTATGCGGGTGGGGTGCTGGCTATGCAGGCAACGTCGCGAGTATTGAAGACGAACGTTGGCAGTCGCAATCGCTGTCTGCCGCTGACTTTGTTCGGCTTGGTTCGCTGCCGGATATGACGCCGCTGGCCTTCTGGCGCATCCTGGACGCAAACGAGGCGGTGCACAAGGCCGGGGTGTCCATTCTCAACATCAACGGCGCGCTCAACCTGATCGGCTGGGTGCGATCAAATGATGGTCAACTTGTGCCGCAAGATCAGATGACCGGCCACCGGATTAGCCCGGATTCACCGTTGATGCTTCAAATTCCCACGGATTTGATCCGCGCGGTGCGCTCCGCTGCCGACAGTGCTTACGACCACCATCGCGCGAAAGACAATGCAGGTCGTTGGCATAGTGTGCTGCGGCCATCTGCCGAAGACTTTTTCCCGTCGGACCGCCTAGTTCGGTGCTACGCATCCATGGATGACATCAAACGCGGTGTGATCACGGGCGTGTATGAGGGTAGCAACAACTTCTGGTTGACGTTGGAGGCCCCAAACATCCAAGACCGGAATCTGGAGTATGAACTTTGGAACATGGGCCGGGCTTGGTTGAGCCGGGTAGGTGCGGGCATTCAATCGCTGTCCGCCAAGCTTCCGATCAACCGGTCGTTCAAGGTGTACCTGCGCTTTGAAGACTCGGATGACGTCAGTCGCTTCACCACAGCAATTGAGCGCAGCGAGCTTGAGTCGCTCTGGCGGCTGGAGCGCATCAGCGAGCAACAGGCAATCCGCATCTGTCTAGCCGAGGGTTTCTTGGCAGGATTCCGCGCAGCTGACAATCGTGCCGAACGCACTATCGTCAGAGCGCTGGGCGCTGCATTTGGGTCTCTGCTACGTCTGGATAAGACGACCGACATCGGAGCGGAAATTGAAGCTCTCTGTGTGCCTAACAACACTGCGCGCAGCTTCCACATCATTGAGGGCAAGAGTTTTAGCGATCGAGTTCCGCCGATTACCTCCCGGCTGCTGAACCTTGAAATGCTCGAGTACAGCGCAGGCCGGGTCGGCTTGGGTTGGCGGGCTGTAGGCAGTAACGCTCCGGCGCGCTACAGCGGCAAAGAGGCTACAAGCGGGCTTCTTACCAAGGTGGTTGATCTTCTTATCACCGATATTACCAATGAACTGGCGACGTTCAATCGCGTGGCATTCCTCCAACGATTGATGGAGAACATTGAGCGTGCACGCGCTGACGAGCATCAGTGGCATCGCACGGCGGCGGCAGTTTTAGGCCTGCACGAGACTGATCCAGCAAAGGACACCGTCATTGCACAGCAGCTTGGCCGCTTTGCCGGTGCCGCGCTGTTTTCCCGATTGATCGCCGAGATGGCAATCTGTGCGTGCCCTCAGACTGAAGGAATCAATCCATCGGACATGGCTCTTACCCGCCTGCTGGCGCGGGCGGCCCTGCTTTACCGGATAGGCGGTCTCTCTGATGCCATCCGCTTCAGCATTCTGCCCGCCGAGGTCGATATCGCTCCACTTGGGGACCTGCTGTTTCAAGACGACCTGGGCCACACGGTGGTCGAACCGTTGCTGTCCAAGGCCACCAACGAGCAGTTCGAAGCCCATGCCAGCCGGCACGAGCGACACTATTCGCAGCTTGCCTCTAAGCCAGGGGCGACCGCGCCCGTGGACCCCAAGATCCTTGAGTTCATGGAGATCTTCAAGGAAGAAATGGGGTTCACGACTGTGGATGCCTTCCATTTTGCTCAGGCCGCAGAGTCGCTGGGCATCGATCGCGGACGTGCCGTATTTGAGATCCGCAAAAGCGAGCTTGTTGTGCGCACGGTAGACGAAGGGATGGAAAGTCAGGTGGCTGAGGCGGTCTACCAGCAATTCACTCTCGTCACCCGACCGAGCTGGAGCAAGGTGCCTGGCGGCTTCAAGCTGGCTGACATCTATCCATGGCGACTGGGGCGGCGCCTTTCCATTGCAGCGCGCCCAATCCTCCAGATCGACGACTCACCCGATCCCGCGGTGCTAATCGCGCCTGGTCTGCTACGCAGGTCGGCCGAGTACGTCATTGATGGGGCCTTTACCGGACGACTAAACCGCGAATTCTTCAAAACCAAGAACATGCGTGATCGGTGGCTTGGCGAGGCGCGGGACGGTCGCGGATTTGAGGAGGCAGTGGGACAGGCGCTGACGGCCGCCGGATGGACTGTGCGCGTGGGCATTGGCTTCCCAGAGATCCTTGGCCACGGACTGAGGTACAACCCCGGTGACGTTGACGTCTTGGCCTGGCGGGCCGACAGCAATGCTGTGCTGTTCATTGAGTGTAAGGATCTCTCGCTGGCACGGAACTATTCCGAAGTCGCCTCGCAGCTCTCTGAGTATCAAGGTGAGGTCGTAGACGGCCAAGCAGACAAGCTGAAGAAGCATTTGAATCGCGTAACCTTGGCCCGGGACAACGCTGCCGGCGTTGCAACGTTCACCTCAGTGGCCAATCCGGAAATTGTGTCATGGATGGCCTTTAGCGGGGTTTCGCCACTGCACTTCGCCAAAATCCCCGCACTTGTTGGGACGCATGTAGGGCGTATCGGCGATCTGGAGCGGTTCCATGTGCCTCCCCAGGGTCAGATTGACTCCCTCAAGACCACCGAGTAACTGAGTCTGCATCACGTAAGCTGCTTCCCTCGCCCGAAAAATGGGGTCAGGTTGGAATGGCACTTACTTAAGCTTTTTCGCATGGCCGTGGACTCTGACGGCTTCGCGAGCAACTGCGCGCGGTTTAGTCAGCAGTGGATACGGTTTTGGCCTTCGTTTCACCGCGCGAGGTTCGATCCGCCCCGGTCGGTTGCCGACGCGCCGCTGTGCGATGAGTGTCATCAAAAGAATGACCTTCTCGGTGTCATCTGGATCAACTCCTTGCTGATGCCACGCGATCCATAGTTGTAACGTATGTTTGAAGCTCAAGCATCGCGGCGATACGTGTGCGCGCTGTGCTGCCTGCGCCATCATCCGCCGGATCAGGTTGTAGGCCAGCAGATACACCCACAATGCCTTGGTCGCCATCGCAGGTTCTTGCAACTCAGCCGCTCCATGCCGAGCGTCGTTTTCAGGACACGCAGATCCAGTTCGACATGCCAGCGTTGGCGATACAGTGATTTCAGATCGGCTTTGGAAGTCTTCTTTGGGCATAACAATGTGGTGACAAGCGTCTTTCCGCCGGTTCGCAACTCACGCACCGTCAGCGTATCGGGCATTGCATCGAACTGGCTTGATGTCATCCATGCAGGGCGCTGGGTAGGCTTATGAATCTCGATCAGGTGGTCGCGCGGCCCAAGGTGGCGACCGCGTCGGAAGTCGGTGCTGCGACGCCTGGCACCGTGCTGCTCGAACACGCCATCCACACCACGCCGCCGGAGTTCCGCCAACAGGAAATAGCTGGAAAAAAAGCATCGCCCACCAGAATCTCCCCTGTATTCAAGTTGTCCAGCAGGCCGCGAAGCAGCGTCTGTTCGTCGTTGCCCTTGCCATGATAAGGACTGGTGGCCGCATCCAGCAGCGCACCGCTGCCTAGACACATCAACACCAGAACACGGCACAACCGGAATCCAAGCCCAGGCTGTTGCGTACGCGGTTGCGGATACAGGGCTTGATTCTCGGCGGTGTCAGGCATCGACACCGTGCTGCCATCGACCAAACGCACCGGCTGCCCTCGCCACGTCCACGTCGCAGGCATAGAGGCTGCCATCGCTCGACCCGTGTGGCGAACGAGGTGGTGAACCATCTGTTCGGGCAACCGTTTGCGTGCCCGGCAATAGGCAATGGTGGCCGTGCTGCAGGCGGACAAGCCGCCTGCGACCCGGCCGGCAATGAATCGATTGACGGCATGCTGGCAGGAGCGATCAGCGCTCAAGACCTGCGCTAAAAACATCGCCAACGTCTCCGTGGGCGGCAACAAGCGCTCTCGATGCATCGGCAGCTGAACTTCGACCTGATCCAGCGTCGAGGCATCCGTCAGCAGATTGAAGAACGCATGGGCGTCTGTGGTCCGTACGGCGCGATTGAGCATGCGCGATTGCTGGGCACGGGCATTGCGAATAGCATGCATACGGGCCGGCTCCTGTGTGCTGTGGGTGATGTTTCGCAACTCCACCTTAGCACTCGGGGCCGGCCCGCTTTTTTAGATCAGAATCAGGTACTTGGCGCTAAGTAAGTGCCATTCGGGTCAGGTTGATTTACCCCAACTCGTAAGGCGGGCTTGAGCCCGCCCTACGAATAGCAAGTAGCCCGGGTAAGCGAAGCGCACCCGGGCTACGGGAAATCAACGCCCAATGTCCGCTCTTGGCTGGAAGCGAACATGACCATCGCGAGCGGCTTTCAAACCGGCAGGCCTCACGCAACGCTCACGGCGCAGCCGTCGCCGCAGGCAACATCGCCGCATTCGCCGCAGCCGCACCGCCGAACGCGGTGCCGCTCACATCCTCATCGCGCCAACCGCGATCGATATCGATGCCGGTGGTCCACCAGGTATGCGCGTCGATCCGCAGCGGCCCGCGCACGCGTTCGTGGAAGCGTACCGGCAGCAGATAACCGGCGACATCGCGGTATTCCAGGAAGGTCGTGTCGACATGCGCGCCGAGCGTGGTCTCGAAGCCGTTGAGGCTCATGTGGATGTGGAACAGCCGCGCGGTCTGGCGATCGATCCACAGCACCACCTCGTCCTCGGCGGCTTCGCCGAAGCCCGGGCGCACGGTGGCGCGCAGGCGGTGATACGCCCGGCCCTGCTCGTCGATGTCCGCAAGCCGGGCCCATGTCGTCGCGCGGTCGAGGAAGAAGCTCGGGCCGAAGTGGAACATGCGGAACGCGTCGTTGGTCATCGCGGTCGCGCGCAGCTTCACCGGGTCGGTTTCGCGCACGCCGTTGTACGCCACCGCAATGCCGTCGCGGCTGCGCACCACGTACTTGCTGCCGTCGGGGCCGGTGTGCGTGATGGCGTACAGACCGTCGCTCGGCCGATAGCGCTCCTGCGAGCGGATGCGGAAGCCGCTGTCGCTGACCAGCGGCTGGATCTTCTGGATCAGCGCGTACCAGCGGCCGTCGGTGGAGAGATTGATGTCGCCGGGATAACGCCGCAGATCGCCGCCATGGGCCGCGAGCGTGCGCGCGAAGATCGCATCGCCGCTCAGGCCGTCGGCGAATGCGGTCGCGGGCGGATCCGGAGGAAAGCGGACGCTGGCGCAGCCGGCCATGCCCAGACAGGACAACGCCAGGCAGAACAGCATCGACGCGACGACGGACGACGACCGGAACGGAGGCATGGCGGATCCTGGAAAGCAGCGGGAGACCAGAATCATACGGGGGGGCCGGCGCGGCGGATGCGCAACCGGGACGCGTGACGGCGATGGCGGCCCGGAGGCTGCCATCGCGGTTTGGGGCCATCCTAACGACAGTGTCATCCGCACGCGGTGTCGATGCCCATCCAATGATCGTGTTGCATCCTCCGGCCGATGGTTTTCGACCGGACTGTGTCGCGAGATAGCGACCGGTTTGCGGTAGAACGCCGCGCATCGTCCACGGAGGCCATGCTGTGCGCGCGCTGCGCGACTCATGTCACCGTTCTTGGTGCGCTGTCCGGATGCAGCAGTTGACCGCGTTTTGGTGCACTGGATGTGCGCCGCCGGCATGGCGAATGAAGGCCGTGCGGCGATGATCCGAGTGCATCCGGTCGACGCTTGGTGCGCACGCGGTCGATGGCATCGCACCGTGGAGCAGTGGAACATGGAGCCGCGTCCCCGGTGAGGGACCACTCGCTCGGCCGGCTTCACCGTGACTTCTGGCAGTATTTAGAATTGCATATCCGCCAGACTATCCGCGCACTCTTCTTTCGCGGGGTGGACATGCAACGCATGGGTATCCCACGCCGCATCAGTGTCTTTGCCGCAGCGGTGCCTGCCGATATGACTTGGCACACGCTGCAAACAGAGCCCTCCATAGGCAAGCAGGACAACATCCACTTCATCGATGCGGATCATGCTGGTGCGCATGCGCGATGTGACCGCTGACGTGATGTCCACATGACTGCGATCGGGCTGCGCACATGACCGCCGACGGCATCGCTTTCGGCCCGTGGAGTACGATTCTCGCCATCGGCGCGGCGTTCGGGCTGGCGGTGGCGCTGCTGCTCGCCTTCACACGCAGCAATACGGCGGCGAACCGGCTGCTGGCGCTGCTGCTGCTGGTCTTCGTGCTGAAGCTGATGCCGTACGTGCTGGGTTTCGCAGGGTTCTACGATGCCTATCCTTGGCTGACGTTCGCGCCGTTTGAACTCGGGCTTGCGGTCGGCCCGCTGCTGTACCTGCACGTGCGCAGGCTTACCGCCGCCGCGATGCCGCGTGGCTGGGGCTGGCATCTGCTGCCCGGCGCGCTGCAGTTCACGTATCGCGCGGCGATGTTTGCGCAGCCGCTCGCGGTGAAGTACGCATGGAACGACAGCGTGCACCGTGACTGGATCGATCCTTCGGAAACTCTGCTTGGGCTGCTGTCGTTCGCCGCGTATCTTGGACTGTCGCTGCGCGCATATCGCGGCCACCAGCGCTGGCTCGACGCCCACCTGAGCAACCGCGAGGAGTTCCGCATCGTCTGGCTGCGCAACGTATTGGTCGCGTTCGCATTCGCATTGCCGGTATGGGCGCTGTACGAGGCCCTGAGTTATGCCATCGGCTTCGACTACTACCAGCGCTTTCCGCTCTATCTGTGCTTCACCGTCCTGGTGTTCTATCTCGGGCTGGAAGGCTGGCGCCACGCCGCCGCCGCGTATCCGTCGCCTTCGGTGCTGCCGGCGCTGAAGGAAGCCCCGCTGCCGGCGGAGCCGACGGGCCGCGACTGGGCGGCGCAGGGTCGCGCCTGGCTGGCGCGCACCGAGGCAGCCGGCTGGTGGCGCGACTCCGATCTGGGGCTGGAGCGTCTCGCCCGGCTTCTGGGCACCAATACGGCGTATCTGTCGCGCGCGCTCAACGAGGGCCTGGGCATGAACTTCAATGAGGCCATCAACGGCCTGCGGGTGGCGGAGGTCTGCCGCCGGCTGCGCGAACCCGCCGGGGGCGGCGATCTGCTGCAGATCGCCTTGGCCGCGGGCTTCAGCGCCAAGACCAGCTTCAACCGCGCGTTCAAGGCTTCGACCGGACACACCCCATCGCGATACCGGGCGATGGCGGTGGCCGTGCGCGAGGAGGCCCGACTTGAAGCAGCCCGACCCGAACAAGCACGACCCGAAGACGCGCGCATCTGAACATGGCGCACTGAACATCCCACACCGGACATCACGTACCAGAACATAAAAAGCGCGGGAATTTCGCGGTCGGGACGACACCTACGGCGGGCGAAGCCACAGTGGCGGCCTGTCCCTACGCCGGAACCGCCATGCGCCCGATCGCTTTTTCCCGTCTCGCCGGCATCGCCCTCGCGGCCTGTCTGTCGTTGCCATCGCCCGCCCGCGCCGCAGAGTCGCCCGCCGCGCTCACTGCCGAGCAGGCACAGCGCGAACTGCGCATCCTCGAACGCGGCCTTACTGATCTGCACGCCGGCCTCTACCGCTACCGCACGCCGGAGCAGATCAGAGCCGAGTTCGCCCGCGCGGAGGCCGAAGTCGCCGACGGCAGCAATGCAATGGAGATGTACCTCATCGCCAGCCGCATCGCTGCGGCAGTGCGCTGCGGACATACCTGGACCAATCCGCTGAATCAGGGCCCGGCCGTACAGGCAGCGCTGGCCGCACTTCCGGCACCGCCGCTGCGGGTCAGGCTGCTGGAAGGGCGCTTGCTGGTCACTGCCAGCGTCGACCCGCGGGTGCCAGCGGACGCGGAGATCCTGAGCATCGACGGGCGCACGCCGGCCGCGCTGGTCGCCGAGTTCCTGCCATACCTGCGCGCCGACGGCGGCAACGATGGCAAGCGCCTCAGCCAGCTGGACAGCGACGAGAACGGCGGCGCGCTGGAGCGCCTGCTGCCGCTGCTGCATCCGCCGGGCGCCGACGGCTACCGGCTGCGGCTCCGGCCTCGCGGGGACAGGCGCGAGGTCGAAGTGGTGGTGCCCGGCCTGTCCATCACGGAGCGCGAACGCTTGCTCGCGGCCGCTGGCGCAGCGCAGGCAGACGTCGCGTGGCGCTTTGCGATCGACGGCGACACCGCCACGCTCACCCTGCCGACGTTCGCGTTCTGGAACGACGAATTCGACTGGCAGGGCTTTCTGGATCGCAGCTTCGCGACGCTGGAAGCGAAGAAGATTTCCTTCCTCATTCTGGATCTGCGCCGCAACGAAGGCGGCGACAGCGCCATCGGCCGGGCGTTGATCGCGCATCTGCTGACCGCGCCCTACACGCCGCCAGCGACGCGCTCCGAATCCGCTTACGAACGCGCGCCGTATGCGCTGGCGCGGTTCCTCGACACCTGGGACTTCTCGTTCTTTGATCGAACCGGCCAAGTCATGCGCGGACCGGGCCGGAACTGGTTGCTTCCGGATGCGGCGGCGCAGCGTATCGAGCCGGTGGCGAAGCCTTATCGTGGCCGGGTGGTTGCGCTGACCGGGTCGCGCATGAGTTCCGCCGGCTATCTGGTCGCGCGCGATCTCAAGGCCACCGGCAGCGCCACGCTGATCGGCGGCGAAACCGGCGGCAATCTGCGCGGGCTCAACGGCGGTCAGCTCGCATGGCTGGTCCTGCCGACCTCCGGGGTGAGTGTGGACATTCCGCTGCTGGCGCATGTCACGGCGGGCGACGCGCCGGATCGTGGCGTGCTGCCGGACATCGCGGTCCGCACGCGGCTGGAGGATATCGTTGCAGGCATCGATCCGGACAGGGCGGCGGCGGAGCGATGGTTTGCTGAACGCGCCAGCAGGACGCCGCAGCGAGCGGACCGCCGATGACGCGTCAGGCCAACACAGTCACCGAATCGCCGACCCGCAGCGTGCCTGTGCCGCGCGGCTCCAGCCGTGGAACCAGATTCATGCCGAAGGTGATGCCGGCCGGCGTACGCCGGTAATCCTTGAGGATGTTCAACGGTTCGCCGTCATCGCGGCGCGCGCCAGCCACCGGATCGACGGTGGTGAGCACGCATCGCGTGCAGCGCTTGACCGCATCGAACTCGACATCGCCAATGCGCACCCGTGTCCAATCGTCTTCGGCATGCGCAGCCGAATCGGCGATCACCAGATTCGGCCGGAACTGCGCCATCGTTACCGGCACGCGGCCTGCGTCGACAAGACGCGCGTTCAGCGCGTCCAGCGCGGCCTGCGAAATCGCCAGCAGCGGGTAGCCGTCGGCGAAGCTCACTTCATCGCCGGGCTGCGCATGAACAGGATCGACCGCACGTCGCGCGGCATCGTCCATGTACACCAGACGCACCGGCCGCTGCAGGTACGCACTCAGCCAGACATCGGCAGCCGGATCGACGCACTGCGCGTCCACCGTGTCCTTCCAGATCGACACGCGCAGGCGCGGCGCGTCGGGCAGCGGCTTCGCAACATCAAGGTCGGGCAGACCGGGCGCGGACAGGCGCAGGCCTTCGCCCATCGCTCCGGGGCGGATCAGCACCATCTCCGGCACCTGTCGCGCGGTGATGAAGCCACCGTCCGCATCCACCACCAGCCAGCGGCGGTCGTGCCGCGGGCCGCGCGGCTGGACGTCGAAGGTGTCGAGCACGATGCCCGCGGCCGACTTCAGCGGGTACACATGCAAGGACGAGAGGTGCATGGCGTGGGATTTCTGCGGATGATGCAGCGACCGTAACCGAGCAACGCGCGGCCGTCCATCGTCGACTGAACCGCGCCGTCCGCATGCATCGCATGCATCGCATCCATCTCACCCGATGAGACCCGCACAGAGCAGAATGGCGACATGCAGCTGACCCGCAAACTCGCGATCCTCGCCGACGCCGCGAAATACGACGCCTCGTGCGCCTCCAGCGGCGGCGAACGCCGCGATTCGCGCGGCACCGGCGGCATCGGCAGCGCCGGGGGCATGGGCATCTGCCATTCGTACACGCCCGATGGCCGCTGCGTCTCGCTGCTGAAGATCCTGCTGACCAATTTCTGCATCTACGACTGTGCGTACTGCGTGAACCGGGTGTCCAGCAACGTGCAGCGCGCACGGTTCGCCACCGACGAAGTGGTGCGGCTGACCCTCGATTTTTACAAGCGTAACTATATCGAAGGGCTGTTCCTGTCCAGCGGCATCATCCGCAGCGGCGATTACACGATGGAGCAGATGGTCGAAGTGGCGCGCAGCCTGCGCGAAGACCACCGCTTCGCCGGCTACATCCATCTCAAGACCATTCCGGAAGCCTCGCCGGACCTGCTGGCCGCCGCCGGCCGCTATGCCGACCGGCTCAGCATCAATATCGAACTGCCCACCGAGGCGGGGTTGGCGAAGCTGGCGCCGGAGAAAACGATGCCGGGCATCCGCGCGGCGATGGGCGAACTGCGCTGGCGCATCGACGAAAACCGCGAGGCGCGCAAGCCGCAGGCCGCGACCACGAAGCGCCGCGCAAAACCGCCACGGTTCGCGCCCGCCGGCCAGAGCACGCAGATGATCGTCGGCGCCGACGACGCCGATGACCGCAGCATCCTGCATACCTCGCACGGCCTCTACAACGATTACCGGATGCGCCGGGTCTATTACTCCGGCTTCAGCCCGATCCCCGATGCATCCTCGAAGCTGCCGATCAAACCGCCGCCGCTGATGCGCGAACACCGGCTCTATCAGGCGGACTGGCTGCTGCGGTTCTACGAATTCAAGGTCGAAGAGATCGCGCCGGACACCGCACAGGGCGGCAGCGGTATGTTGGATCTTGATATCGATCCAAAGCTTGCGTGGGCGCTGCGCCATCCAGAGCAGTTTCCGGTCGATCTGAACACCGCGCCGCGCGAAACCCTGCTGCGCGTGCCGGGCCTGGGGACGCGCAACGTCGATCGCATCGTGCTGGCGCGGCGCCACGGCAAACTGCGCATCGCCGATCTCGCGCGCCTGCGCGCGCCGCTGCAGAAAATGCTGCCGTTCGTGCAGCTGCTCGATCACCACCCACGCAAACGCCTGGACGATCCCGACGTGCTGCGCGCGCAGCTGGCACCCAAACCGCGTCAGCAGGATCTGTTCGCAGCATGAACGTGGCGCCGGCCGGCACCGCATTCCGCGCCGATGTCGAACCGGCCTGGGATCTGGATGCATGGCGCGATGCGGCGCGGATCGCACTGCGCGCGGATCTCGCGCCCGAGAACATCGACTGGACCGGCGACGCCCAGGCCAGCCTGCTGCCGGCCACACCGCTGTCGTCGGCGCAGCCGCGCACGACGCCACCGCCGGTACCCGCACGGTTGTTCGAGCTGGCGGATGCCGTGCTCTGCCATCGCGATCCACAGCGGCATGCGCTGCTGTACCGCATCGCGTGGCGGATCGCGCACGGCGAGAAACATCTCTTGGCCCGGGTGACCGATGCGGACACACGTCGCGCGTCCGAACTCGCCAAGGCCGTGAGCCGCGACACCCACAAAATGAAGGCCTTCGTGCGCTTCCGTGAAATTCCGGGTGAGCACGATGCGTTCATCGCGTGGTTCGAGCCGGAACACTGGATTCTCGATCGCGTCGCACCGTTCTTCGCGCGCCGCTTCGCCGGCATGCGCTGGGCCATCCTCACGCCCTACCGCAGCGTCGCCTGGGACGGCAGCGCGCTGGCGTTCGCGCCCGGCATGCACCGCAGCGACGCACCCGCGGATGACGCCCGCGAAGATCTGTGGCGTACGTATTACGCGAACATCTTCAATCCGGCGCGGCTCAATCCGCGGATGATGCGTCAGGAAATGCCGCAGAAATACTGGAAGCACTTGCCCGAAGCGCACTTGCTGCCCGAGCTGATCCGCACCGCCGGTGAGCGTGTGCGCGATATGCAGGAGCGGGAGGCGCAGGCGCCGCGGCGCAGGATTCCGAAGCGTGCTGGGAATGATGAGACTGGAGAGTTGTAGCGCCAGCGGCTTGGTCAGAGTTGATGCCGATGTCGATTTTTCAGGTGTGCGGGTAAGGCTTGAAACCTTTTTCGCGCTGGGTGTGCGAAATGGTTTCAAGCCTTACCCGCACAGCATCACACACA